>NZ_JBSGET010000004.1:0-115657 GCF_053603035.1 Kitasatospora sp. NPDC004272
TTGCTGGGTTTGTGATTTGTTTTTTGTTGTGTTATTTTGATATGTGGTTTGGGGGGGCGGCACTTGGTGCCGCCCCCTCTTCGCTGCCCAGCAGCGCTGTAGAGCTTCTTCGTTCTTACTCGCCGGTTGGACCGTCGTCCGTCTCATCAGACTCCCAAGGAACTCCGACGCTCTCCGCGATGTGCCTCAGCGCGCGGACGTACTTCTGCCGGTTCGCGCCGCTGGGCTCGGTTTTGCCCTGTTCCCACATGCTGACGCTGAGCCGGCTGACCTTCAGCACCTCGGCGAGGTCTTCCTGGCGGATGCCCCCCGCCTTTCGGATACGGACGCGGTCCTCGGGCCCCGGAAGGTCCCTCTTGGAGGGCTTCAGTAGAGCGTCCAGTTCCTCGATCATGTCATCCCTCTCCTTGTCGTCTGCGCTAGACAATATACCTCCCTCTATACATGAGTCCATGCTTAGCTCTATGCTTCATGTGTGCAGCCAACTTGGCCCTGCATGATGCACTACATCTTGCACTACACCTACCGTCCCACCTGGCCAATCTGTGCACAAGAACCCGTCTGGCCAGACAAACGAAGGGTTGAGCATGAACCTCCTTCTGGTGATCCGGTCCTGGCGGTTGCGCTCGGCCCTGACCTGGCTGCGGCACAACAGCATCGCCGCACTGCTGCCGATCCTCGCCGTCGGAACGCTGGACGTCACCGACCTCGGTGTGCCGGAGTGGTTGCGGGTGTCGGCCGGTCCGCTCACGGTCGTGCTGGTGGTGGCGGGCCTGGCGGGCCAGCTGCTGCACCGCGAGCTGGACCAGGCCGGGGTTCCGTGCCGCTGGTGCGACGTCGAGCTGGTCGACGAACTCGACGCCGAGGACTACTGACGCAGCTGTGGAGTCCCGGGACTGCGGGACTGCGCACGGGCCCGGAGGAGGGGCATCGTGAGTATCGACCGACCCACCCTGAACGTGATCACCGTCCTGTCCGCGCTCGGCGCCGCCCTCGCGGCCCTGTGGGCCTACCGGTGCGGGACCATCTCGCCGCCCACGGCGGCCGGCGTCGCCTACGCGGTGGTCGCCTCGCTGCTGGCGAAGTCCGTGGGCTGCTCAGCCCTGGCGGTGCTGGTGCGCTCGCCGTTCCTGATCGCCGGGGCCCTGCTGCGCCTGGTCGGCGGGCTACTGCTCGCCGTCTCCTAGATCCCTCGGTCCCGGAATCCCGGGATTCCTCAACTCTTCTATCCGATGATCCGTCAGCTGTCGTAAGGGAGTCCTCATGGCCTGGAACGCGGTTCTGCCCGCCGGTGGGCAGGAAGTCCGGCACGGATACACCGTCGACCACCTCAGCCGCATCACGCGCCTCGCCGTCCGCCGCGGCTTCTGGCACGCGACCGGCACGATCGCCGAGCAGCTGGAGACCGCGTGGGGCGCGATCGTGGAGCACCTGTGCTCCGCCGAGAGCGCGCCGACCACGCTCCAGCTGCTCCAGGCCGCCCACACCGCCATCGCCAGCTCGGTTCGCGACGAGCTGCACCACCACGGCTACGTGGAGAAGAACCTCGGCGCGGGCCGGGAGTCGATGCCCGCCTACCAGCGCTACTGGCACGGCGGCCCGACCCCGTCGCCGGAGGCCCGGGTCATCGAGCGGGCCGCGCTCGCGCAGATCTGGCCGACGCTGCGCCCCTCGGAGCGCCAGGCGCTGGGCGCGCTGGCGGCCACGGGGGACTACGCCTTGGGGGCGAAGGCCTGCGGCCGGAGTCAGGGGACGTTCAACAAGCTCGTCCAGGACGGGCGCCGCCACTTCCTCCAGGCCTGGCACGAGGGCGAGGCCCCATCGAAGGTGTGGCGGCCCACCCGGGTGCACAGCCGGTCGGGCGGCGCGTCCAGCGGGCACCGCCGGCTGACCGTATCCGAGGTCGAGGAGCTGCGGGAGCACTGGCAGGCCGGCGCGACCATCACCGCTCTGGCCAAGGAGGCCGGGGTGGCGGACTGCACCCTCGGCGCGCTGTTCCGCGGCAAGTACCGGCCCGCGCCGGACCCGGTCGCCTGACTGCTGTTCCCACTGTCCCGGGATTGCGGGACAGCTCATTTCCGGAAGAGAGGAATCCACCATGCAGAGCACGATCGAGTACCGCTGGTCGGCTCGGACGACCGAGAGCGCCGGCCAGATCCTGTGGGCGGCCAAGTCGACCCTGCGGGCGTACGCCGTGGACGCGGGCCCGGACAGGCCCTTCTCGCCCGAGGCGGGCGCGTTGCCCGTCCTGCTGGCGGTGGAGCTGATGCTGCCGCTCGGTGCTGTGGGCCAGGACGAGCCGGTCCGGCACGAGTGGCGGGTGACCAGCGTGGCGGAGGCCCGGCGGATCCTGGACGCCGCCGAGAAGGTCGCCGAGGGCTACAGGGGTGTGGCGATGGCTGCGGGGGCGAGCCGCCAGCAGTCGACGCCGCTGTCGGCCCGGGTCGCCTTGGTCGTTCCGGAGCAGGCCGCCATCGAGTCCGCCTCCCCGGCCCTGCCCGAGCCGCCCCGGGCCCCGCGCCGTCGGCGGGCACTGCTGGGCTCGTTGCGCGGCTGACCGCAAACGCACCGGCAAGGCCTCAGACCGGATCGCGCAGTCCCGGAATCCCGGGACTTAAAAATTGTGAGAGGAGAGCTGATGAGGCACGTGGTGCAGTTCAGCGGCGGGATCGGCTCGTTCGCCGCCGCCCTGCGCGTCGCCGAGCGGCACGGCACCGACGACATGGTGCTGCTGATCGCCGACGCGCACGCCGAGCACCCCGACCTGTGGAGGTTCGCCGACGACGTCGCCGCGCACTTCCAGGTGCCGCTGACCGTGGTCGCCGACCCCGAGGGCCGCGACCCGTGGGACGTGTTCCTGAACGTCAGGTACCTGGGCAACAACCGGCTCGCGCCGTGCAGCTACTGGCTCAAGCAGAAGCCCTGCCGGGACTGGATCGAGGCGAACTGCGACCCGGACGACACCGTCCTGTACGTCGGCATCGAGGGCACCGCGCACGACCGGGCCCGCATGCCGTCCATCGTGCGCGGCTGGTCTCCCTGGCCGGTGGTCTTCCCCGTCGCCGAGTGGGACGAGCAGCCCGCCGGCAAGGAGGAGCTGTTCGAGGAGGCCAGGGCGTGCGGGATCGAGATCCCGCAGCTGTACCGCGACGGCCACAGCCACAACAACTGCCGCGGACTGTGCGTGCGGGGCGGCAAGGGCGCGTTCCTGCGCACCCTGCGCACCGACCCGGAGGCCTTCGCGTACGCCGAGCGGCGCGAGCAGGAGATCCGGGACCACCTGGGCAAGGACGTGACGATCCTGCGCGAGCAGCGCAAGGGCGTCGTCCACCGGATCACCCTCGCCGAGCTGCGGCTCCGGGACGAGGCGGAGCGCTCGGGCGCGGCGTCGTAGGTTTCCGGTCGTCGGGCCGGGTGGCATCGGGGTCCCGGGAGTGCGGGACCGCAGGATCTCTCGATTGGAGAACGTGATGGCAGGCAGGTTCAGGCAGGGCGACTCGGTGCGGGTCTCCAGCGACTCCTACCCGGGGGACGGGGCGCACTCGTTCGTCGGGCAGGTCGGGCAGGTGAGCGGCTACGTCGGCGAGACGGTCATCGTGGCCGGGCTGAGCGGATCGGAGCCGGCCGCCCCCGGGCAGAAGTACGGGTTCTTCCCCGAAGAGGTCGAGCCCGCGTAGCCAAGCACGGTGCGGCCCCGGTCGGAGAACACCGGCCGGGGCCATGGATCCGGGAGGGTTGCCGGGCGCAAGGCGATCGTCCCTCAGTCCCGGGATCACGGGACTGCCGAACATTTCAGGGGCGGCCCAGCGCCGCCCCTCTGACCCCACTTGGGAGGAACCCCATGTTCAACGCCGGCGACAAGGTGCTCATCGTCGCGTGCGAGGACGACCCGCGGGCGATCGGCCGCACCGGGTACATCGTGGACGAGGTCGAGCCCGGCCCCCTGACCGCGGGCCGATGGACCGTCAACGGCATCGGGCTGCTCATCGGCCCCACCCTCTGCCACAGCCACGAACTGCGCCGCGCCTGAACCGCGGACGGGAAGGAAAGCACGATGACGTACCTCGCGTTCGACGCCCCCAGCGCCGACGAGGCCTACGCCGAGGCGCCGGAGTTCGGCCCGGAGGCCGTGACCGTGGCAAGGCTGCTGCGGGAGCTGGAGCCGGGGCACCGGTCGGCCTTCTACCCGCCCGCCAGCATGGCGGAGCGGCGGGAGGTGCTGCTGCGCCTGGCCGCGGTGGACGACCGGCAGTGGTGGATGACCCGCAACGACGGCGACCTGGAGGCGGCGCGGGAGTCGGCCGCGCGGCTGATGACGCACGACCTGGAGCACGGCGACGAGGTGGCCGGCCCGTACCCGCCCGGCTCGGTGGAGTGGCGCGGTGGCCCGGACGGCGCCCGCGCGTACGTCCGCCAGGAGTACCTGACCTGGCTGACGGGTCGTGAGCTGCGAGCCTGATCCGCACTCCCAACCCTGAGCGGCCCTGTGCCCGACCTACACCGGTAGGTCGGGCACAGGGCCGCTCAGGGTCTGGAGAACGAGAACGAGAACCGGATCGAGAACCTGGACCCGCCCTGGTGGCCGCTCTGCGTGCCTGGTGGCGATCCTATCGGGGCTGTCAAGCACCTCGCTGGTTCTCGATCTGGTTCTCGATCCGGGTCCGGAGAACGAGAACTACGAGAACCGTGCAGGTCAGCGCCTTGCGGACCTGGACCGCCCACCCTGGCCGGTCAGAATCAAAGGGCCTCTGACCTGCATGGTTCTCGTTCTCCGCGCTGATCTCAGAGGCCCTCCGGTTTCCATGCCTCTGACCTGCATGGTTCTCGTAGTTCTCGTAGTTCTCGTTCTTTTCGCAGGTACGTAAGAGAGAAAACGCGCAGGGTCGAGGTCAGGGTCAGCTCGCCCTCTCTCCGGCGGACGCGGGGAGGGGGTGGCCCGGCTTGGTTGTTCACGGTCCGTCACTCGTGCCGGGCAGCGCGAAGGTCCCGGAGCGGGGATGCTCCGGGACCTCGGGAGAAGGGCGGTCAGGCCTGGCCGGCGGCTTCGCGCTGGAGGCGCTTGCGG
Organism: Kitasatospora sp. NPDC004272; assembly: GCF_053603035.1. Classification (NCBI taxonomy): domain Bacteria; kingdom Bacillati; phylum Actinomycetota; class Actinomycetes; order Kitasatosporales; family Streptomycetaceae; genus Kitasatospora; species Kitasatospora sp. NPDC004272. The sequence goes on from NZ_JBSGET010000004.1 coordinate 5,066, forward strand.
ACGCGGTCGGTGAAGGCGGTGTCGTGGTAGGCCTCCTGGAGCATCGCCTTGAGGACGGGGGTCGCCTTCGCGGTGGAGCCGAAGGCGGTGAGCAGCCAGCTGTGGAGCTGGTAGTGCTCGTCGGGGGTCATCTCCAGGCTCATCTTGCGCAGGTGTCCTCGACGGCCTTCGCCGTCGGGTGCCCGGCGGGTGGGCGCGGGGGAGGGATTCGGCGCGGGTGCCGGGGTGGCGGGCTCGGCGGGCTGCGGAACGGGAGCTGCTGCGGAGGGCCCTCCTCCCAGAGTGCGGGCTGCGCGTCCTCTCCGAAGGGCAGCGGACTTGCCCTCGACGCCTGCGGCGGCCTTCTTCGCCGCAGGCGTCTTCTTCGCGGGCTGGGTGCCCTTCGCGGTGTTGCTCACTTGATCATCTCTTCCAGGAGTTCGGTGGCGAGGTCGTCCATCGGGGAGCCGTCCACCAGCCGGATCGGCCCGGGGAAGGACTGGGCGTAGCCGTCCTCGGCGTCGGAGAGCGGGATCATCGTCTCCAGGACGTGCAGGTCTTCGTTGACGAGGGAGGCTCGGGTCTGGCTGTGGGACTTGGCCGACCTGTTGACCATCGACAGGACGACGACCAGGCGCGGGACGTTGGGGGCGCCGACGGCCTTGAGGTGGTCGACCGCCTCGAAAATCGACCCGCCTCGTTCGAGTTCCATGTTGGTGGGCTTCATGAAGAGCACCGCCAGGTCGACGGAGGCGAGTGCGGTGAAGTGCGGGCCACCGGCGATCCTGCGCCAGGCGTCGGTGTCGATGGCGAAGATCCCGCCGGGCGGGGTGTGCTTACGGGACTCCTCCCTCAGCTGGTCGTGCTTGATGGCCGGGTGGACGAGGCCCCCCAGGTTCTGCAGGCGGGCCCAGGTGAGCAGCGAGCCGACCTCGCCGTCGCCGGGCACGTCCTGGTCGGAGGCCGCGACGGGGATTCCCTTGTCGGACCAGTGGGCGAGCAGGTGCCCGAGGGTCGTGGTCTTGCCTGTGCCTCCCTTGCCGAAGACGCCGATGCGCCGGCCTTCGGGTGGGAGCAGGAGCTTCTTCTTCGGCATGCCGGTCACGCTACCGGGATGGAGGAGTCCCGGAACTGCGCAATGCCGCCGATCCCGACGCGCGGGTGAACACCCACGCGGGGAGGGGGTCGGCCTGCCGGTGCTGCGCTACAGTTCCCGCCGAGGGCTGGACGCGCACCGCCCGAGCCACTGTCACCGGCGCCCACGCCGCCGGGTGACGCCGATGGCCAAGGTCTCCCGGGACCCGCGGGCACCGACTTCTCCTCCCTTCACCAGGTCGTCCTTCGCCGGCGGGGAGCGTGGGCCGCCGCCGGATGCGGAGTTGACCGTGACCAAGCGCCAGACCACCGCCAGCAAGCGCGCCCGCGCCCTCGCCGAGCAGGCCCAGATCCGCTACGCCGACGCGCTGCGCGCCGTCCGCGCGGACACCGCCCACCTCACGGTGGGCATGCTGCTGCTGGAGTGCTCCACCCAGCCCGCCTACCGGGGGCCGTGCTGGCCCGAGGGCTTCGGCTGGGACTGCCGCGAGTGCGAGGTCTGTACCGTCCCCGCCCGGTTCTTCTCGCAGCTGCTCGGCACGCCGGTGCCCTACGACAGCGTGCTCCAGCTCGTCGGCGCGCTCGCCCGCGGCCCTCGCCGCGCAGGCCTGGACGACGACCTGGCCGTCGAGGAGCTGAGCCCCGGCCACGACGTGCAGGTGCGCGTCGGCGGGCGGCGCTTCGAGGTCGGCCTGAGCCAGGGGGACGTCTGGGAACTGTGCGGCGCCGCGGGCTGCGGGTGGCACGTGGAATTCGACGGGCGGTGCGGACGGCACACCGCCTTCGACGACGCCCGCCAGGCGCTGTGGGAGGTGCGGTCCTGGGCATTCGGCGTCTGCGAGGAGCGCCAGTTGAACCACGGAACGGAGGAGCACCTGGTCCGGGCGGCGCTCGCGGCCGGAGCGGACGAGGTGCAGCTGATCCGGGCGATCGCCGAGGGCGTCAACCCGGACGTGGAGGACCCCGACGCCCGCCCGGACGAGGAGTTGCAGGAGATCCTCCGCTCGATCGCCTTCGAGCGCGAGCGCCTGGGGCCCGTCGTGCAGGGCCAGCGCCGCAGGCTGGAGCGTGAGCGACTGCGCGGTCCCGCAACTGCGCAGTCCCGCGGCCCCATCACGCCGGTGTGAGCTGCTCCGGCTTCTGGGGGCAGTCGTCGGCCGGCGCCCACAGGCAGGTCGCGGCGCGGCCGTTGCAGTGCGGGCAGAGCGCCTCCACGGTGGTGAGCGGCCTGCCGTACGTCCAGCGCAGGCAGGAGTTCACCTCGAACAGCCGGCTGTGGTGGGGGTGGTGGTGGAGAGTGGGCAGCTGCTCCCAGCGGTCGGCGGCCGACGTGGCGGCGGGATGCAGGGCGAGCCAATGCCGCAGCGGCTCCGCCTCCCGGCCGCCGTCGGCGATGCCGGGCGCGGCCAGCTTCTGGGCGACGTAGGCAAGCCAGGCCCGCTCGTCGGCGCGGCGACTTCCGCGCTGCTGCTCCCAGCGGTCCATCGCATCGGCGAGCTGGAGCGCCTCGGGATAGACGACGGCGGGAGCGGCCCGGCGACGGTGGCGGGCGAAGCCGATGGCATCCTCCCGCGTCCGCCAGGTGTCCTGGGCGACCTGGCGGCTGACCCACCACCAGAGGGTGACCTGGTGGGCGTCGGCGACCAGGGCGTCACCGGCGTAGCCGAGCCGGTCGAAGAGGGCGTGGTGGCGGGCCAGGGCGCGGCCGAGGTCCGGCAGGGGGGTGGTGTCGATGAGGTAGCCGTCGTCGTCGCCGGCCAGCCAGCGCCGCCCGCAGGGGCAGGGGAGCCAGCGGTGGCCGGAGGCCTCCAGCCAGGCGCCGTCTTCCATGCACAGCGGGCAGGCGGGCAGCGGGGCCCGGCCCGGTTCGTCGGGCCACGGGGTGAGGCGGGTGGCGGCGGCCTGGTCGTCCAGGAGTCGGCCGGGGCGGGCGCCGGGCAGGGCGTGCCGGAGTTCGTCCGGGGTGCGGCCGGTGAGGTGCGCGAGGCGCTCCAGGGCCGCGGCGGTGAGGCGGGCCTCCAGCTTCTGCGGCTGCGGGCCGGCCGGGAAGCTCGCGCGGCCGGCGTGAAGGGCCTTCAGCAGTCGGGCGGTGTCGAGGCCGTTGGCGGCGGCGGTGCGGGCGGTGAAGGACAGCAGGGTCTCGCCGTCGATCAACGGGATCCGGATGGGCAGGTCGGCCGCGGTGAGGCGCTTGGCCCGGGCGGGTGCGGCGGCGGTGCGGGAGGTCATGTGCTGACCGTGGCACATCGCACCGACGGCAGGTCGCCGGATCGGGTGACAGGCCTGGAAAGCCGTGCCGGCTGCGGCGGTTGGGTACCTGGTAGGGGGACGCCGCCCACCCAGGGTTGACGGCTCCGGCCCCTGAGACGGCGTGTCCCAGGGGGTCCTTTTCGCCCGTTCTGCTGGGACGGTCCTGGGACTGTCCCAGCCTATTTTCCCTGGTGGGAGTGCTTCACGGGTGCTGGGACAGCGCCGGGACGAGGCGTTCCGGAGTCCCGGGATTCCGGGATTGCGGAAAGAATCATGGGCAACTCCCTTGCCAGCATGTAGGGCTGACCCTACATTAGGAGCTGTAGGGAAAACCCTACGGCAGCGAGGGAGGGAACCCCCGATGGCGAAGATGCCGCGCAAGGTCCGCAAGGTCACCGACAAGGCCATCCAGACCGTGACCGCCGCCATCGCGCTGGCCGTCCTGCTGTGGGCCCCGGTCGACGGCGACAACCGCAGCATGCTCGCCGCCGTCACCGCCGGCTCGGCGCTGATCGCCTACCTCGGCCTGCAGGCCGGGACCGGCGCCCTGTGGACCCGGCTCAACCGCCGCCGCCCGGCCCCGCGCCGCGCTCGCGCCTGAACCCCGCCCCGGGGCGGCCGTCACAGGCCGCAACCAGCCGGCCGCCCCGGGCCCGACTCCCACGCACAAAGCCGAACCGGAGAGGACACCACCCCATGAACACCGCCGCCGCTCGCTTCGCCGCCACCGCCATCCTCCTCCGCGCCGCCGCGGACATCGCCGATCACTGGGTCCAGAGCGACCACCAGGCCGCCACCAAGGGGCAGCACGACCACGTCGAGGGCCAGTCCAGCGCGGCCGGCCGCCGGGCCTGCGCCGCACACGTCGCCTCCTACGGCGCCACCCAGGCCGCCGCGCTGCTGGCCGGCTCCAAGCTCCTCGGCCTCAACCTGCGCCCCGGCCGCGTCGCCGCTGCGCTCGCCCTCTCGATGGCCACCCACTACGTCGCTGACAGGCGCCTGCCGCTCAAGCGCCTGGCCGACGCCACCGGGTGTTGCCCGACGCTGAAAATCCCCATGAAGCGGGCGTTCACGATGCCGACGTCGTGAGGTGAGAACACCCCGCCGGGAGGGGTTCCGGCGGGGTGTTCGTCGCGAAGTGTCGTCGTTCGTCGGCAAGGTGCCGGTCGGTCAGTCGATCACCTCGCTGACCGCTGAGCGGGCCGATGCCTCGTCGACGAGGCTCTTGCCGGCCGCGAACGCGGCGACGAGCGACTGGAGCGACAGGTTGTTGACCGCCCGCGGGAAGCCGCGCGAGGTGGTGTGGATCAAGGAGACGGCGTCCTCGGTGAACAGCTGGTCCGGGCGCCCGACGAGCTTCAGGTGATGGGAGATGTAGCTGGCCGTCTCGCTGGAGGTCATCCCAGGCATCGTGTAACGGAGGGCAGTGCGTTGTTCGAGAGCGGCCAGGACCGCGAGCTTCATGGTCCGGCGGAGGGTCGGCTGGCCGACCAGCAGGCAGGACAGGGGCGACTCCTGGTCCATGCCGTGGTTGGTGAGCATCCTCACCGCCTCCAGGGCCTCGTAGGCCAGCAGGTGGGCCTCGTCCAGGACGAGGACCGGGGTGCGTCCGCGCTCCTCGCGTTCGGACATCAGGGCCTTGGTGGCCTGGACCATCAGGCGCGAGCCGAGGTGGGCGGGGGTCTGGCCGAAGGCGTTGACGATCTCCTCGTGGATGCCGCGGACGCCGATCATCGGGTTCGGCAGGTAGATGATCGTGAACTTCGACGGGTCGAGGCCGGCCAGCGCGGTGCGGACGGAGACGGTCTTGCCGGCGCCGACCTCGCCGGTCACCACGCCGATGGACCGCTCGGTGACGCACCAGCTGATGCGGGCGACCGCCTCGTTGTGGGAGGCGTGCCGATGGAGCATGCCGGGGGCAAGGTCGCGGCCGAACGGGGTCTTGCTGAAGCCGTAGTGGGCCTGCAGTTTCTCGATCACGCTGATCCTCAGTGGATGAAGTGGCTGGTCAAGGGGCTATTCGGGGTCGGCCGCGAGGTCGATGACCGGCGGGGCGGTCGCCCAGCCGAACGCGGCGTAGTTGACCTTGTCGGCGAGTTCGGCCGAGTGCCGGGTGTCGATCAGGCCGAGGTAGTCGATGCCGGTGGTCGGCTTCGGCTCCTCCGCGGGGACCTCGGGGCGGGCCTTGGGGTGGGAGTGGCGGCTGATCTGGAACGGCAGCGCGGTGCCCGCGTCCAGGCCCTCGGAGCGCACCCGCAGGAAGGTCAGGTCGAACGGGTCGAAGACCAGCTCGATGCGGCGCCCGACCAGGACCGGGTCGACCTGGTAGCGGTTGCCGTGCAGCGAGACCAGGCCGGTCTTGGAGACGGTGCGGTGCTCGGACCAGCGGAAGGCTTCCGCGAGGTCGGCCGGGGCCGGGACCGGGAACGGGGCGCCGGCCATCCACCGGGCGAGGGGGGCCATGGCGGTCTCGGAGTGGACGCGGCGGTGGTAGACGTTCTCGACCCAGGCCGTGAACAGGCGGTTCATCTCCGCCAGGTCCCGCAGCTCGCGGCCTGGCTCGCCGTCGCCGGAGGCGATCTCGACGGTGAACTCGCCGTTGACGGTGCGGAAGAACCGTTCGATCTTGCCCCGGCCCTGCGGTCGTCCCGGCGCGGAGTGCACCAGCTTGATCCCGAGCTTCGCGCATGCCTTGAGCAGCCAGGAGTCCACGAACGCCGAGCCGTTGTCGACGTAGACGTACTCGGGGACGCCGCGCGCGGCCAGCGCCGGACGAAGCGCCGCGGCCAGGCGGACGGTGTCCTCCGCGAAGCCCCAGCGGTGCCCGACGACGGCCCGGGAGTGGTCGTCGACGAACGCGAACAGGTAGGTCTTGCGGCCGCCGATCCTGGGCCCGTGCAGGGCGTCGCCGGTCCAGATCTCGTTCGGCCGGTCGGCCTCGAACCGGCCGAAGACGGCCGGCTCCTTCGGGGCCTTCAGGCTGGTCAGGCCCTCGCGGACGAACATCCGCTGGATCGTGCGCTCGTCCGGCGCCCAGCCGTGCTGGGCCGACAGGATCCGGCGGATCTGCGCGGCCGACCGGGACGGGTTCTCCTTCTTCAAGGCCCGGGCGACCTCGAACACCTCGGGCGGGGTGCGGGGCTGGGACTGGCGGGTGGAGGGGACCAGGGCGTCGAAGCCGCCCCGGCGCCACTCCGATATCCACCGGTCCAGCGTCCAGCGGGTGATCCAGACGGTCCGTCCCTCGGGGTCGGTGTGCGGGACGCCGGCGAGAGCGCGCACCAGCGCGCCGCGCTGGCGGCCGGTCAGGGTCGGATCGGCTGCCTCCCGGATCAGCATGTAGCGGAACAGGCCGATCTGCATCGCCCGTTCCGCGCGTGTTGCCTGGTCAGTGTCGGTGTTCGTCAACGCGCGCTTCCTGATGGGTCATCACATGACAGGTCCTGCGAAGGCTCGCAGGACCCGCCGCTCGAACATCAGGGGCGGCTCGTGTTGATCGTTGATCAAGGACGGGAAGGGGCCAGCAGCCTCCCGCCGGTGACCGCGCAGGCCAGCCACCAGGGCGACACCTCGCCGACGTCCGGCCAGCGCGAGGCGACCGCCGAACGCGCCCCGAACACCGCCGCGACCGCGTCCGCGAACGGCGTCGCCGCGGCCGCCGGCGGCACCGGATCGAGGCCGGTGTCCACCAGCAGCACCGTGAAGGCGACCCGGACCTCCTCGGCCTGGCCGGCGAAGCGCCGCAACCAGCCGCGGACCGTCTCCACCGGCCGCCCGATCACCTGGGCGATCACCCTCGCCCCGGCCCCGGCCGCCTTCGCCGCCAGCGCGGCCCCGATCACCTCCGCCAGATCCGCCCTCCTGACCAGCACGAACACCGGAAGAAGGACATGCGAGACGCCGCAGCCCACGCACCGAGTCCGCCTCGGCCGCACCTCCACCCGCCCCGACCCGGTCCGCAGGACCCGTGACCGGGCCCACCCCCAAGGAGCCAGCAAATCCCCGCAATCCGGGCACGCCAACTCAGAGTTGGCAAGTCGCCCCTCGACCTCAACCGCGTTCGCCCCTACCGTGAGCACAGCGCCTCCGCGCGCTACACGGCCCTCCCGGGCGACTCCGCCAAAAGACAACCGGGAGGGCCTTCGCATGCCCTTCGTCGGCAAGGTGCCGCCCCAAACGAACCTGGGGCCCTCCCGGACATGCTCCGAATCTGATCGGCGCACATCATGCCCCCAAACCGCCGCTCTCGTCGGCATCTTGAGAGTCGTTCAACAATCGTGGTGACGCACGCCGTTCTCGACCGGTACCGGCTCGCCCGGCACGTCTGCTGGGCCAAGAACCTGGTGGCCCCGAAGCAGTGGCGGCAGCCGTGGGCGGAGTGCTCGGCCACCGGCTACCCGCCGGAGAAGCCGGTGTGGATGGCCGTCTGGCTGATGATCATCGCCGACAACACGATGCACCTGGCCATCAACACCGGCGCCGTCTACTGGCTGGGAGAGGTGTCGTGAACCTCGACCAGCCCGATGACCTCGGCATCATTCTCGGCAACAACGGCACCCCGCTGCTGTGGGAACGTCACGGTTCCAGCGTCGTCTACACCTCCACCCCGCGGCTGCCAAAGCCCCCGCAGCGGCGGTTCAGCCCTCCCGGACAGGAGCCGCAGCCATGACCCGCGAACACGCCCCGAGCCCTGGGGCCACCTGGGACACCACCGTCCGCCCGGTCGAGCAGGTCGTCCCCGACACTGTCGCCCCGGGCCACAACGAGCTACAGCCGTGCCACCCGAACCGGGAGACCCGCCGCGCCATCGCCCGAGCCGGCAAGAAGCGCGGCCGCCGGTGACGACCGAACCGTCCGCCGCCGCCCAGGAGGCCGAGGCGCGGGCCCGGGCCGAAGCTGCTTTGGCCGAAGAGCCATACATCCCGGCCCGCGAGAAGCCCCGCAAGGCCGACTGTGCCGCGGTCAACCTCCGCGACATCGCTGACTACCAGCCCGCCAGCACCCCGCCACCTAACCGCTGACGTCCGTCAGGAGACCGCCCATGCCCGACAGCATCCGCCCCGCCGATCGGCAGCACCCCGAACGTCTCGCCGTTGTCGCCACCATCAGCCTCGACGTGGAACTCCTGCTCCTCCCGCCGAACCCCGTGCACCCGCGCATCGACACCGTCGTCCGTTACGGCGACCAGCTCGCCGTCATCAACGGCACGCCCGCAGCGACCCCGCTCCCGGCACCCCTCGGCCCCGAGATGACACCGATCGGCCAGGTCTACATCCGGCCGTGGGGCTTCGGCTTCGGCCCCGACCAGATCACCAACCTGCAGACCGAACAGCGCTGCTGCGAGTGCGGCACAACCGAGCACAGCGGCCGGGCCTTCTACGAGAACTACCAGGGCAAGCTGTTCTGCTGGCCCTGCGCTGGCGGTGACCGCCCCTGCGGCTGCCACCAACCGCCCGTCCGCCAGAGCCAGCACGTCGCACCCGTTCCCGCCCCCAGCGCGAAGGACGACGGAAGCACCTGGCGTCACCTGTCCAAGTACCTGCCGCGGAACCGCGGCTGACCCCCGGACAACAGCGGGGCCCTCGCCCCGTCAGCCAAGGAATGCCCGCACGATGCTCGCCCCCCGCCACCGACAGCCCGAACCAGGAGAGCTGACGTGCCCACCACCCCGCCCGGCCCCGACGACCGACCGCATCCCGCCTCGACCGCTCTCGTACGGTGCGGGACCTCCGCGAAGGAGGCCCTGGCTGGCTTCGCGGCCGCAGCCCACGTCTTCAAGACCCTCGGCTCCTACGTCGCCTTCCACGGCGGCGTCGCCAGCATGTTCCGCACCGCCTTCGAAGGCGCCCTGGCGCTCGAGGACTACCGCCTCGCCGCAGCGAACCTCGGCCTCTCCCGGCGCCGGGCCAGCGAGATCCTCCTCGAAGCCCAAGGCCTCCACGCGGGCAGCAGCCCGACCGCAGCCGACCTCGTCGAAGCCCACCGCCGCGCCACCGACGAGGCGGTGCGCGACGCCGGGTTCCGCTGCACCGGCACCGCGACCCTCATCACCGGCGCCGGGACGATCCTGCTGACCGACGTCGACCTGCGCGAGGATGCCCACCGCGGCTACGGGCTCAGCATCTGCACCCTGGAGCAGGTACTGGCCGACCGGCGCTCCTGGGGTGGCACCGCCACCGTCGAACCCGAACACGTCGGGCGCCTGCTGCTGGAGTGCCTCGACGGCCCGCTCACCCTGCGCCTGACCGACGGCAACGAAGCCCAGGCGCTGATCCGCGGCCCCCTGCCCGACCCGCACACCGGCGCCTACCGGATCACCATCGTCGGCGTCGGCCGCCCGCCCCAGACCCCGGAGGCATGATGGACCTCTCCGCGCTCAGCACCGACCCCCAAGCCCAGGCCCTGCTGCTGTTCCTGGGCCAACGCTTCGACGAGGCCGAACGGATCGCGCGGGCCGCGCACGCCGCGGATCCCGGGCCCTGGCGCGCGAGCGCGAGCACGCGCGAGGACTCCGGGCTTCGGACCGGCCAAGGCAGCGGCATGGTCTTCGCCGCGGACGGCGAACCGCTGTGGGACTGCGAGGGCACCAGCATCCTGTGCATGACCGCCGCCTCAAGCGTCCACACTGCCCACCACCACCCCCAGCAGATGCTGGCCGACGTCGCCGCCAAGCGGCGGATCGTGGCGCTGCATGCACCTGTGGTCTTGCGCGGTGGGGCGGGTGCTCGGTACTTCGACACCACCACGGTGTGCCGATCCTGCGAACCACCCCAGTTCCCTGAGCATGCGTTCCCGTGTCCGACGCTTCGCCTGCTGGCCTTGCCGTACGCCGACCGGCTCGGCTACAAGCCCGAGTGGGCACCCCCGCCCTGCTGACCGGACACCCCTCGGCGGGCCGGGCCAGGACCGTCCGACCCGGCCCCTACGCTCTGCCCATGGACAGCTACTCGGGACCGGCCACGGTCACCACCGAGACCACCACCGTCGACGTGCGCGCCGAGCTGCGCACCGACCGCACCGGGGCCCTCCGCTCCTGGGCGGGCCGTCTGCACTTCGACGACGAAGTCGACGCCTGGACGGTCTTTGCGGCGCACCAGGCCCTGTTGACGCTGCCGGACGGATCGGTCGGAACGGTCATCTGCACCAGCCGCTCCGCCGGCAGCACGCTGGTCGTCGTCACCGGGAGCGGGCCCGCGCCGTACTGACCCGGCGCCCGGGCCCTGCCGCCGGGCACGGCTCCGATCGGGTGACCTCCGGCAGCTTCGCCCACCAAGGCGGCGCCCGGTCCGCGACGATCAGGGCCATGCCCACGAAGACGCCCCTGACCCTCGCCGAGCACGAGGACTTCGGCGCGGTCCTCACGGGGATCCGCAACGAGATCCTCGAGCGAAAGGTCCGCCTGGAGAACGCCTACGCCCGCACCGGGGCCGACGGTGCCGCGGCCCGGATGCTGCAGAAGGCCATCACGGCGCTCGACGAAGCCCGCTGCGAACTGGACCGCCGCCTGCACCGCGAGCACCCGCGGCAGGCGACGCCAGCGACCTACTACCCGGGCGCCGGCGGAGCCATGGTCGTGCGCCGCGACGACGTCCAGCGCCTCATCATGGCCGGAGCCGACCCGGAGAACTGACCGCCCGGCAGCACGCTGCCCAGCCAAGTCCGCCTCGCCTCGCCTGGCCAAGCTGGGACGGGCCGGACAGGACGGGCCGGACGGTCGGCGTGCTGCCGGGCCCGGCGCCACAGAGGGATGCTCAGCCCGCGGCGCGGATCGCCTCCACCGTCTCCGCGGCGGCCCGGCTGCCCGCGAACCGCTGCCCCTGCAGAATCCCGGCCAGCCGCCCCATGCGCTTGACGATCCACGAGATCTGCAACTCCGCCGGCAGCGACAGCACCGGCTCCACCGCAGCCGCCGCACCCTCCACATCCCCCAGCTGCGCCCGCGCGGTGGCCAAGTACACCTGCGCCAGGTGCTCGTCGTCCACCGACCGCTCCGCCGGGCCCTGCTCCTGCCACAACGCGATCGCCGCCTCCGCCTCCGCCGCGGCGCGCTCGTTGTCCGCCCTGCCCGGCAGCCAGATCAGCGCCGACCCGGCGTAGTAGCGCTCCTTCGCCGCGGAGAACGTGAACAGCCCGCCAACCGCGTCCCGCCCGGCGGCGGACTCCCGCGCCGCCCGCGCCGCATCCAGGGCATCGTTCGCCCCGGCCGAGTCACCCAGGTTCGCCAAGCACTGCGCCCGCCCGCACAGCAGGCGGGCAAGCCCCGTCCCCGGCACCCGCTGCGCGCACCGCAGCCCCTCGTCGACGAACGCGACCGCCGCCGCGTAGTCCTGCTCGAACCTGGCGACCAGCGACTGCGTCCCACGCACCCACACCAGCAACTCGCTGTCGCCCGCGAACTCCGCGCACCGCAACGCCGCCCGGCAGTGCTCCATCGCCGCCCGCGGATCACCCAGATCCAGCGCCGCATACGCCAGCACCCCCGACAGCCGACCCGCCGCCACGTACAACTCCGCGCGCTCCCGCGGCCGGTGGTGGCGCTGCCGCAGACGGCCCGTCACCTCCTGCCGCACCAGGTGCGCCTGCTCCAGCATCGGCCCCGGCGGCGCCGCCAGGTACGCCACCGCCAGATCCGCCGCATCCGCCGCCAGGTCGTCGACGGCCAGGCCCGGCATCTGCGCCAGGTCCTGCGAGCGCCGCAGCGCCGCCGCCATCGTCCCCGCGAGCTGCGCATCTCGCGCCCGGCCCTGATCGCGCCGCCACTGGTGCTCCAGCAGGCCCCCGGCCTCCAGCGCCCGGTCCGCGGCCGCCGCGAACTCCCCGGTGGCGGCCCGGGCCCCGGACTCCACGTTGTGGACGTGCCCACGCGAGTAGTGCACCCGCCCGGCCAGGCCTTCCAGCGACAAGCCCGCGTTCAGGCGCAGCATCCGCAGCAGCTTCGGGAAATCCATCACGCCCTCGAGTGTCCCGCCGCCGCCCACCGCACCGCCCCCGCTTCCCGTATTCAGCCCGGCCCCAGCGGGCGGTGAAGACGCCTACGCCGCACCGCCCCGCCGCCAGGACGGTTCAGCACAGCGCGGCGCCCGCGTCGATCGCCGCCGTCAAGCCCACCCGCAGCCCGCTGCCCGCCGGAGCCTGCGGGTCCAGCGCCCAGTACGTCTCCACGCCCGGGTACCCGATCGTTTTCGCCGCGCCGTTCAGCGCGTACCTGTCGCCCTTCCCACCGGGCTGGAACGTCACCGCCCCGGACGCCGGCTGGCACCGCAGCACCCCGCTGTCGACCGTGAACGGCCACGGCGACACGTCCGCGCTCGTCACCGACCGCTCCACCCCCCGCGCCGTCGGCAACTCCGCCGGCGGCCCGTCGTCGCTGTTCGCGCTCACCACCCACATCACGATCACCGCCACAATGGCCGCACCGAACACCACCACGCGGCCCCACCCCGGCCTCTTCCCTGCCGCCATCCGGCCCCCTCCCTCGAGACCGCACAGCGTAGAGCCGCGCCACACCCCGCGGCCACCAGCCCAGGCCAGCCGTATTCAAGCCACCCCCAGCCACGGGTGAAGACGCCGCCGCCCTCCCAACCCCTCCACCAGCCAGGCATCGTGATCAACCGTCAGCCCCGGCACCTGGAGGAACGAGACCGTGCAGCCCGCACCCACCCAACACCCCCACCCCTGCCCGGGCCCCGGGCCCGGGCAGGAAGCCGAGCCCGAGGCCGGGACGGGAACGGATGCCGGGCCCGTCCCGCACTGCGCCCCTACGACCCCGCACCGCCTCCCCGCGGGCACTGCCACCCTGCGCTGCCTGGCCGCCGCCGGCACCGACACCGACGCCCTCCTCGAACACGCCCGCGTCCGGCGCCGGGACCAGGGCGGCGCCACCGTCATCCCGCTGCCCGACCCCAGCGACCAGGCGGGCCCGCGGTGAGCGGCGCACCGGGCTGGCCGAGAGCGGGCTCACCCACCGGCCCGGCGCAGCCGCAGCGCCTCCCGCTGCCGCAGGTACTCCTCGTTCGGGGTGTCCCCGTCGCCGATCCCGCGCACCCAGGCCGGTGCAGGGATCCGCTCCCGGTCGCCGCCGCGCTGGCCGGGCAGCACCGCCGCTCCGGCGGGCAGCGCAGGGACCTCGGCCGCGGGCTCCGCCTCGGCCTCCCCGGCGGGCGCCCTGGTGCTCCGCTGCGCCCGGGCGTCCTGCCGCAGCGACGCGCACACCCGGCACCCCTGGCCGGAGTCGACCTCGACGTGCTCGTCGCACCGCGGGTCGTTGCACAGCGGGTCCCGCTTCAGCATCGCCACCAGCGGCCCGATCGGCCGCGCCAGGCCGCGGGCGAACAGCAGGGCCGCCCAGTGCCGGTCCCACCGCGGCCGCACCCGGAACTCCACCAGCTGCTCTGGGGTCCGCTCCCACGGCTCGCCGACCGCCAGCGCCTCGAGGACCGCGTCCTGCACCACCTGCGGCGGCCGCGCCAGCTCCGGCACGCCCCGCAGACCGTCCGGCAGCAGCTCCAGCACCTCGCGCACCAGCACCCGCTGAGCAGCGGTCAGCCGCGGGGACTTCGTCTTGCCGGGGGGACTGAGAGACACCCCGTGAACTTCCTCGCCGAGGGCAACGGACGCGGCGCAGCCGCTAGCCTCGCGCGCGCTACTACCTGTAGGTGCCCTACGGGCGTCCGGGGCGCTTCGCGCCGAAGGCGCCGCGTCTCGTTCTCGTTGGTCTCGTTCTTCTTGGTCTCGTTTTGCGGTGCTACTGGTGGCACCGCGCGCGGTGCTGTTTTCAGTACCTCCGGAGGTACTGTTTTCAGTACCTCCGGCGTGACCTGCGGTTTTACCAAGAGCCACCGCTACGCGGCCCTGAGCGGGGGCCGGATCCGCCTCCTTGGCCGCCTCGTAGAACTGGCTGAGCGCGACCGGCCCGACGTGGCCGACCGGCGGGTTGAAGCGGACGTGGTACCGGTACCCGCGCCGCATCCCTCCGGCGTACCGGTACTCCTCGACCCGCACCGCGCCGACGTCCTGGAGCTCGGCGGCGTAGCGCGCCACCTGGCGCGGGTTCTTCAGTTGGAGCACCTGAGCGATCGTTCTCTGCTTCGGGCAGGAGATCCGTCGGCCGGGCTGGCGGTTGTTGATGTGCTCGGCCAGGAACGCGTACATCCGGTACGCCTGCGCGCTGATCGGCGCGAGCAGGAGCCAGACCGGCACCTGCGTGAAGTACGTAGGCCAGTCCACAGCGACGATCTCGTCTTCAGGAGCGTTCTCCGAGCTCACCTGTCGCCCCTGTTCGATACGCTGTGTGAACCGCTCCAGAACACATTGGGGCGCAGTGCCTCCCCGGGTACGCTCACCGCGCACCTTCCCTTCACCTGGTGGGTTGCGTTCAGCAGCGAGTTCCCGCTCGCTGCATGTGACGAGCGGCCAGCTGGGCCCCGAACCCGGCTGGCCGCTCGTCATGTACTGCTACTGGCCATCTTCCTGCCAGTGGCCGGGTGCCCAGATGTCCTCCCAGACCTCGATCGGGCCGTGCTCGTCGTGGAAGGTCGTCCTGGTGACCAGGACCGCCGCGGCCACAGCCTGGCTGGGCAAGCCGGCTTCGAGGACCGCCAGCTCGTCCGGCGTGGCGATCCGTGCGGTCCGCCGCTCCGGGGAACGGGAGATGTCGAGGCCGGTCCGCTCCTTGTAGGTCTTGTGCCAGAAGGGCTTGAGCGACCCCTGCTGGAGGACCTCCGGAACCGACTCCAGCGCGCGGATGTGGATGTACGAGTACCCCACGCTGGTGGGCGTCCCGTTCTTGGTGAAGACGCGGTAGCGCATCACCACCTCGTCGTCGAGGTCGATCTCGAGCAGCTCGGCGATGCTGGGGTCGCTGCAGTGGATGCGGACGGCCCTGTGCCCGGTGCTGGTCTCCCCGGGCTGGTACTCCTTGCCCGTGCGCTCGAGGCGGTCGATGCGCGCCGCGCCGGTGGAAACCGCGGTCTGACGCGATGCGACGACGGTCCCGACGCCCGGTCGCGCGATGGTCAAGCCCTCGGCTTTCAGCAGGCCGAAGGCCCGGTTGGCCGTCGTGATCGACACGCTGAACTGCTCGCACACCTCCCTCAGGGAAGGCAGCGCGTCGCCGGGCTGGAGCGCCCCGTCGCTGATCAGCTGCCGGTAATGGCCAGCGATGTCGGCGTAGCCAGGGCCACGTTCTGTGTTCATGGTCAACTCCCCGGGTGTAGTGCTCTTCCTTCCGAGTGTAGTGATCTGCTCGGCACTGGCCATGATGACGGACGGCCAGTCTCATGTGTAGTGCTTGCTCTTCAATGTGTAGCACTATACAGTGGTCCCCATGGAAGCCAACGACTCCATGGAACCCATGGACCCGGAGGCCGACGTCGGACTCACCGCGACGTTCGGCAAGTTCTACAAGGTCTCGGACCTGGCAGACCTCATGGAGGTCAGCGCCAGCACCCTCTACGCGGCCATCGCGAACGGCGACCTGGAGGCCATCTCCGTTGGCGCCTCCCGCGGGGCGCTGCGCGTGGGGCACGCGAGCTTCGTCGACTACCTGAAGCGCCGCAACACCCGGGCCCTCGTGGCCCCGTAACGAGAAAACCCTGGACCGGTGTAGCGAGCACCGGCCCAGGGCTGAAGGACCAACCACCCTGCTCACACAGGAGGCGATCCACATGAAGGATAGCCAGGCCAACGGCAGCCCCCCGCAGGGGCTCCCCACCAAGTCCACCCCCACGCTGCGCCTGCTCAGGGCGTTGGGGGACTTCGAGATGCTCGACGAGGAGTCGCCGGCCACGGTGCTGCTCTCCGTCCAGATCGTCGACGCGCCGCCGCCCGGGATCACCGGCGTCGCGCAGCTGACCGATGCGCTGGCGGACAAGCTCGCCGCCGCACTGGCGGCCGCGACCGTTCTGCACGCCCCGGTGGGTGAGCGGTGAGCACCCGGGGCGACGGCGTGAGGGCGCTGTTGCAGCGCACGGCGCCGGTGCCGCCGGTGAGCGAGATCAAGGTGGACGTGGCGAAGCTGGGCCGGGCGATCGCCGTCCTGGCCGGCACGCTGAAGGGCGGTGGGCGGCGTGGCTGACTGGAACTTCAACGGCTCGTATGGGATGGAGCCGCAGCGCGTCGAGCCGCCGGTGATCCCGGGCGGCGCCGACCCGCACGTCGCCAGCTCCAGCGCCTCCTCCCAGTCCACCCAGGCCCCGGCCCAGCAGGGCGGTACGCAGCAGGGTGGTGGCCAGGGTGAGTGAGCAGCGCAGCACCGGGATGCTCCTGGTGGAGCAGATCGAGACGTTGCTGCTGGAGCTGGCGCAGTGGCGGCCCGGGAGTCTCGCGGAGACCCGCGACGTGGTCGCGGCGCTGCTCGGCGGCGGCGAGCCGGACCGGCTGAGCCTGGCCGAGCGGTTGTCGCAGGCTGCGGAAAACCTCGGCGACCCGGTGGCCAACCCGGTGCTCGCCGAGCTGCCGGCCCCGGCTGCCGAGATCCTCCAGACGGTGACGGCGTTTCACACCGCCGCAGTCGCCGAGGGCCTGACCGCCCAGATCGGCGCCGAGGTGGTCGAGGCCATCGAGGAGCCGTGGGCGGTGCGCCCGGTGGAGGAGTTCTTCGCCGAGCACCGCGTGGTCCCCGACCTGGAGGCCCCGGGGGACGGGGAGCGCGCCCCGGGGCCGGAACCCGACGAGGACGAGCAGCTCCCGCTCGCCGCCTGACCGCAGGACCTGCCCTCACCCCGGCCGCCCCCTGCGGCGGCCGGGCCGGCGCGGAGTTTCAGATCCCATCAATTGGCATGTACACGACTGGAGTAGCCGTGAGCGAGCTCACCACCGCCGACCTGCAGCGCCTCGCCGAGGAGGTCGCCGACCGCAACCACCCCCACTTCGTGAAGGCGACCGCCGCCGACGGCGGGACCTACTGGTACTTCAAGCCGTTCACCGGCGACGAGCCCCGCCCCCAGCGGCTGGCCGGCCTCTGGTTCGAGCCGGACCTCGCCCACGAGGCCAAGCAGTTCCTCGACGACCAGTACGACGTCGCGGCCCAGCGCTGGGACGAGGCCCACCTCACCCAGCGGATGCAGCACTGCACCACCACCGTCGCCGCCGCCTGGACCGCCCTCACGGCCGCCCGCCAGGAGATGCACCAGGCGTTCACGAACCTCGCCCAGACCGACGACACCCGCTGGCGCTCCGCCGTCTTCCAGCTCGTCACCGCCCAGACCCAGGCCTTGAAGGCCGCGACCACCTGGGACGCGGAGGCCAGCGGCATCGTCGGGCTCATCGGCACCGCGGAGCGGCGACTGCTCTGGGGGCTTGAGGACTTCCAGCGCCTCGGCGTCGACCCCGCCTGGCCGCTGGGCCCCCTCACCGACTACCAGCACCACACGGAGCGCGAGTGCCCGATGCACCGCCAGGTCTCGGCCGACATCGAGCGCCAGCGCGAGCACGTGCGCACCGTCGACAGCCTCGCCAGCAACCGCACCTGACCTGACCGAAGGAGAACCGCCGTGGAACCGGACGAGACCGCCGACGCCTACCGCGAGGCCCGCCGCACCGGAAACGACACCCTCTGCCAACAGATCACCGCCGAGGTCGTCGACCGCTACAACACCCGCACCACTGACGGCAGCGAGCTCTACGCCCTCCAGCAGGCCAACCTCGACACCCCTCTCGCTCAGCCGAACTGACCGGAGATCAGCAGCCGTGACCATGAACACCCACGACATCGCCGAACCCACCTGGCCCAACATCATCACCCGCTGCACCACGCACCTGCTCACCATCACCAACCGCGGCACCCGCCCCGACGCCGACACCGGGAGCGAGCCGCTCACCCCGGGCCAGTTCACCGACCTCCTCGGCCAGGCCGTCGAGACCCTCGAATCCCTCCCCGGCACCGGCTTCCGCGGCGCCGCCGACGTCCTCCACGTCGCCCACACGTACCTCTCCGACGCCCTGAACACCACCGGCGCCGAGAACACCCTGCTGCGCCTGGGCTTCCAGCACCTGAGCGACCTTGAGGACATCGCCCGCGACGTCCGCCACGGCTGACCCCCACCGCCCACCGGCCCGGCCGCTACGGCAGGGCCCGTACCAAGACAGGAAAGGAGGGGCGACGGTGAGCGTCGATCTGTCCCACAGCCAGCGGCAGGACGCGAGAAGCCTCGTCCCGGCCACCTCCGCCGAGGACAAGCAGACCCCCCTGGTGCCGGACCGCCGGTCCACCCGGACCGCCGTGAAAGCGGAGCAACGGCGGGCCGACCGCCACGACGCCGTCGCGGTGTGGGGCGAGAAGCGGGCCGCGGTCCGCGCCGAACGCGCCGCCGACCGCGAGCAGAACCGGGCCCGTCGGGCGGAGCGGCGGGCGGACCGCGCGGCCGCGCAGGCCCGGCTGCAAACCGCGCTCATGGTTCTGGCGCAGCGAGTGCTGGTCGTCGGCCCGATCCTCGCGCCGATGGCGGTGGCGTGGACGGGGCAGTCGCAGTTCGCGATCCAGATCCTCAACTGGCCGTTCATAGCGAGCCTGCTGTACGCGGCCGCGTACGAGCTGACGACCGTGTACTGGGCGTGGCTCTACCACCAGGCGCGCACCGATGGCGACAGCGGCTGGGAGTACCGGCTGGGCACGTGGGTGTTCGCGGCCGGCGCGGCGGTCCAGCAATGGTGGCACTACTCGGACCACTGGGACGCCACCCCGCGGGCGGTTACCTACTCGGTGATGTCCGCCGTCGGGGTGCTGCTGTGGGAGGGCCGGGCCCGGCTGCTGCACCGCCGCACGCTGCGGGCCGAGGGGAAGCTGTCCCCGGCCCGCCCGCGGATCGGGCTGGTCCGCTGGGCCCGCTACCCGGTCCGGTCCTGGACCGCGTGGTCCCTGACGATCCTCGAGGGCCACCGCACCCTCGACGATGCGTGGACCGCTGCGGACCACCGCATCACGGACCGCCGTCTGCAGCGGACCGCGGTCCGGTACGCCCGTAAGACGGACCGGGCGCTGCGCAAGGCGGACCGCCGGTCCGCAGGGGCCTCGGCGGCCCGGCCCGGTCCGGACCGGGCGGACCACCCGGAGGAGGTCCGGGCCGCGGCAGCGGTAAACCGGCTTTCCGGTCCGGCAGACCACTCGGTCCAGGCCGCTGGTCCGCTGGACCGGGCCGCGGCGGCCGGACCGTCCGGACCGGCCCGTCGGACCGCCGGACCGCTGAACGCGGACCACCCGGTCCGGTCCGGTCCGGTCCGGACCGCCGTACGAGACGAGCGGCCCAGTCCGGTGGACCGGGCCTCCGGAAGCGGTCCGGCGGAGGCGGTCCGGCCCGGACCGCACGGCTCGGACCACACGGACCAGAGCACCGCCCTGGACCGCACGGACCAGCCTGCGGGCCGGACCGCGAACCCGACCGGCCACCTTGGCGGACCGGACCAGCAGACCGGACCGAACACCACCACGGTCCGGCGGACCACCCGGACCGGACCGGCTGCCCCGGCGGCCCGGCCAGCCGGACCGCCGGACGCGGACCACCCGGACCGATCCGCCGGAGTGGACCTGGAGCTCACCGAGACCGAGCAAGAAGCCCTCCAGATCCTGCGGGCCGCGGGCCGGACCGTCAGTAAGCGCAACGTCGCCGATGTGGTCCGCAACCAACTGGGCCGGTCCATCGCTTCGGAACGCGCCGCCGAGATCGCCCGGCACCACCGCTCCCTGCAGGCCGCCTGACCCCTTGCTCACAGCCGGTCCGGACCACCCGGTCCGGACCGGTCCACCCTCCCCCCCGGAGCTACCTGCCATGACCGGCCACCAGAGCCCCTACGACAACTCGGTCTACAACGACCCCGCCTACGACATCACCTCCGTCCCCTCCTGGAAGACCACCCCCACCCCGCCCCTGCACGGTGCCTACGCCCCTGGCGCCCGCCTCTCCTCCCGGACGAAGGCCGCGGTCGGCGTCGGCGGCGCCGTCCTGGTCGTCTCCGGCATGTTCGCCTGGTCGCACTACCAGGCCGCCCAGGCCGACGCCGACGTCCGCAAGACACAGCTCGCCCTCGACCAGCAGCGCCTGGACCTGGAGCGGCAGCAGCAGAACGCCGCCCAGGTCGCGCAAGCGGCGGCTGCGGCCAGCCACGAGACCGACGCGCAGCGCGCGCGCCGCGAGGCGGTGCAGGCGTGCATCGAGAAGGCCGGCGCCGCCATCAACGCTGTCGACGACTGCGGCAAGGCATATCCGGCGCTTGACCCCGCCACCGGCATGGTCAACACCGCGCAGAACGTTGCCGCCCCGGGCGCCGCTTCCGGCGGCCAGACGTCCGGCGCGGGCCTGTGGGTGCTCGGCGGAGTGGGCGCGGTACTCGCCGTCGGCTACGTCCGCAAGTGGGCCGCCCAGCACGCGAGCCAGTAACACATCGTCACCTCCCATTTCCCTCCCGACTCCCTCCTCCCGTGCCTCCCCCGGCCCCCGACAGGCATTCGCACAGGTCTAAGCCTCGCGGAACGTATCCAGGGAAGTCGCTAGCAGAGGGAGGGAGTCGGGAGGGAAAGCCCGAATCGTGACCGAAAGTGAGGAACTGATGAGCAGCCCGACCGTGACGGGTGCAGCAACGACCCCGGCCCCCGCCGCTTCGCAGGCCCCGGCCGCCCCTGCGGGCCCGGCCGGCCACCCGGCCCCCGGCCCTGCGGCCGCACAGCCCGGCGGCCTCGCGAGAGTCTTCGCCGCCGTCGCCCCGGCACGGCCGGCCACCCCGATCGCGACCACCGCAGCACTGCGCCAGAACGCCGCTTCGGACGTGGGCGCCCCGGCGGCCGGTAGCGGCACCGGCGACACGAAGGGCAGGACCGCCACCGGCGCCGCCGCCCCCGCCGCGGGCGACGGCCCGTTCGGCGCGCTGCTGCGCGCGCTCGCCACCCGGCTCGCCCGCACCGGCAACGCCCGCACCACCCGCCGCACCCACGAGATCAAGGAGCAGCGAGCCTCTGGCTCCACCTCCACCGCCTCGAACACCACGAAGGCGGATCGCACCGAACAGCACCGCAACGACCGGGACACGAAGCTCGCCGACCTGAACAACAAGACCGCCCAGCACAGCGGGCAGCACAAGCAGGACACTAAGAACCACCGGGACCACGCCGCCAAGACCGACCAGTCGGCCCGCAACGACCGGTCCGCGAAGAACGACGCCTCCGCCCGCCGGGACCACTCGGGCCGGGACCACAACGACCGCGCGGCCAAGAGCGACTCCTCGGACCACCACCGCTCCACGAAGAGCAACTCCACCGACCACACGGACCGCGCGGACCGCACGGCGAAGAACGGCACGGCGGACCGCGGCGACCGGTCCGGGAAGAACGGCCCGGCGGACCGCAGAGCGGACCAGGCCCCCCAGAGCCCGCCCGCCGGCCCCCAGCCGAAGACCCCCACCCCCGCTGGCACCGGCGGCACGAACACCACGGGCAACAACAGCACGGCCGACAAGACCTCCCGGCCCCCCAAGACCGGCAGCGCCCCCTCCCGCACCGGCGACGGCCGTGCCGACGTGCCTGGGGGCGGCCAGAACACCAAGCCCGCCACCACCCCGCCTGGCCCCACGATCCGCACCCGCCCCTCTCGCGAAGCGGGCTTCCGCGACGGCACCCGCGCTGCTGCGGTCGTCGGGCACGTCAAGGCATACCGCGACGGCACCCGCGACGGCTGGGACCACCGCACCGCCAAGGACACCGACGACAAGCACCGTATGGACACCGCCCGGGACACCAACGCCCTGGCCCTCAAGCCCGACCTGGCCAAGAAGCTGCAGCCGGTCCTCGACGCTTCGAGCGCCAAGCTCCGCACCGGCCAGGAGAAGCCCGCCACCCCCGGCGACTCCAAGACCCCGCCCCCGGCCGACACCGGCAAAGCCGCGAAGCCCGCCTCGACCGGTCAGGACCCGGACGTGAAGCAGGACCCCGCCACCGAGGCGAGGGGCACCGCTGCCGCAGCGAGCACCGACTCGGCCGGGCCGGCTGGCCGGAACCCGAAGACGAAGCCGAACCCGGAGGCCACGGCCAAGGACGCCGCGGCCGCCCCGGACGCGGCTCCCGCCGAGGGACCGGGCCCCACCTTGGCGAAGAGCCCGGGCGCACCAGACCCAGCCGGCCAGGACCCGGACTCCGTCTCCGTGACCAAGAACCAGAAGGCCCCCGTGAAGACCACCACCCCGGACCCCGCCCAGAACACCCCTTGGCGCCCGACCCGGCAGCCCGCCACCGCCAGCATGGCCACCGCCCAGACCACGGTGCAGACCGGCACCGATGCTGCCGGCCCGATGCCGGGCCCGCGCACCGGCAACACCCCGCCGCCTGGCCCGCCCGCCACCACCGGCCCCAGGTCGGAAGACCCGCCGCCCGTCCCCGCCCAGGTCCTCTCCGTCGGCGAGGAAGCCATCCAGTACGCCGACGGCGCCACCGGCGAGATCCACACCGCCAGCCGCCGCGAGGTCCGCACCCTCAAGGCATTCCAGCGCCGCCTGGCCGAGAAGGCCGGCACGCTGGAGCGCCTCGTCGAGAGCAGCCGCAGCACCGTCGCCGAAGCCGAAGCCCAGGCCAAGCAAGCCCAAGACCTCCTCGCCGCCGCCAAGGGAGTCAAGGGCGGCGAGACCGTGGTCCGCGCCCTGTCCCGGCTCGCCGAAGCCTCCCAGGGCCTGCGCACCAAGGCCCTCGCCGTCCAGCGCGGCGCCGGCCGCAGCAGCGAACAGGTCCGCCGCACCGTGCTGAACGCCGACGTCCGCCACGGCGGGATCTACCAGGCCGTCGTCGATAGCCCCCTCACCGCCCCCGCCGAACGGTCCTTCTACCTCGACAGCCAGGGACAGTGACATGGCCACCGACATGACCTTGCGTCAGCTCCTGCGCGAAACCCGTGCCCTTGCCCACGACGCACGCCGCTCCGCGAACCGGCACGACCAGGTCGCCGGACAGATCGGCTACGAAGCCGAGGAGATCAGCCGCGTCGCCGACCAGATCGCCACCCTGCACGTCGACGCGGCCACCATCACCGACACCCGCGAGACCAGCCGCATCCTGCAAGACCTCCACCAGGCTGCCACCGGCTACCGCACCTGCGCCCAGGAGATGGCCCGCACCGCCGACGCCGCCAGCAGCACCACCTCCGCCACCCACAACGGCATCCAGGAAGCCCACGACCGCGCCCCGGTCCCCATGGCCGACCGCACCTGGTACGGACAGGAGTAGACGATGACCACCACCGAACCCCGACCCGCTGCCGCCGCAGAAGGCCACGCCCACCGCAGCCCCGCCCCCGAGAAGGCATTCGCTGCCGTCGAGACCGCCGCGCCCCTCATCACCGCGGTCCTGATGCCCGCTCTTGACCCCCAGGCCCAGGCAACCGTCTGCACCTTCCTCGCTGCCCCCGCGCTCGTCGCCGCCGCCAACGCCACCGGCCTGCTCCACCAGCGACTCCTCGACCAGGTCCCCGGAGGCGACATTCTCCGCGCGCACCGCCGGCCCTTCCTCGCCTCCACCCTCGCCACCGGATTCGCCGCCGCCGCCTGCACCCTCAACGGCACCGCCGGCACCGACACCCTCGCCGCTGGCTTCATGACCATGCCTTCCGCCACCGGCATCGTCTCCCTCGTCTGGTGGGGCACCGTCGCCTACGTCGCCTCCTCCCTGCGCAACGTCCTCTTCCCCCGCCGCCGCCCCGCCACCTCCACCCCCGCAGCCGCCGGCGAACAGCCCGCCCCCGACGAGCCCGGCCTACTCGGACCGGTCGCCGACATCATCAACCGCTGGCACACCTACATCTCCAACCCCCGCGGCACCAACCCCTGCCAGGACCTCGACCTCACCGGCTTCAGCCCCGACGCCTGGACCGGCATCATCAACGCCACCCCCGGCCACGCCGTCACCGTCACCACCAACACCGTCTCCGGCGTCTACCGCGTCCCCACCGCCTGGATCACCATCACCGACGGCCCCTACGGCAGCTCCAAGAACATCACCGTCCGCACCACCGCGCCCACCGCCGACGAGGCCAAGCACACCGGCCTCCAAGCCCTGTGGAACACCAAGGTCGCCCGCACCGGAGGCTGCATGCCCGGCACCCACCTCGAAGAGATCACCCCCGACCCCGCCACCGGCGGCTTCGCCGCCTGGATCGTCGCCGACGAGAACACCGACGCCATCACCGCCCCCGACCAGTACCGCCTCGCCGGCGCCCTGCGCACCACCACCCTGCTGGTCTCCGTCGAGCCCACCGCCAACCCCCGCCGCGCCAAGCTCCGCAAGATGGAACGCTCCCCGCTCGAGGACGGCAAGCCCCTGCCCGGCCCCGAGACCCTGCGCACCAACCCCAACGGCTTCGTCCAGATCGGCACCGGCATCTCCGGCCGCCCCGCCCGCCTTCAGCTGTTCGACCCCAAGGGCGGCGCCAAGCACGGCGCGATCATCGGCGTCACCGGCTCCGGCAAGGGCGGCGTCCTGCAGATCCTCGCCCTCGCCTACCACGTCAACAACGTCGCCATCATCTACGCCGACCCCAAGGGCTCCTCGAACCCCGACGTCGAGGACATGGCCGCCTACGCCGGCTGCGGCCTCGAAGGCGCCATGGGCGCCCTGCGCCTGTTCTACGCGATCCTCCAGCACCGCGTCGCGCAGTCCCAGCGCCTGCGCATGAAGAACTTCACCCCCACCGCCGACATGCCCTACATCGTCCTCATCCTCGACGAGTTCGCCCAGCTCCTCGGCGAGAAATCCCCCTACCAGGAGGAAGCCGCGATGATCATTGCTGCCGGAGCCGAGCAGGGCCGCTCCCTCGGCATGGCCGAACTCCTCTGCGGCCAGATCATGAACCTCGACAAGATGGGCTCCGACACCGCCATCCGCGACAACATCTTCTACGGCGGCGCCCTCGTCCTGCTGAGGAGCGACAGCGACCAGAAGAACCGCGTCGACCTGCCGACCGCCTTCGACGGCATCGACCCCTCCCAGATCCCCGCGTTCTGGCGCACCGACGACGACTCCCTCATCTACGACCCCACCGTCGCCGAGGACGACCCCACCCGCACTTTCGGCGTCGGCTACGTCGTCGGCCCGGACGAGCGCGCCGAGATGATGCGTGCCTGGATCCTCGAGTCCGCCGCCGGCCTGTTCGACACCGACCGGATCGCGATCCCCGCGGACTTCCCCCGCTGGGACGACCGCGACGCCATCGCCGCCACCCCGGTCAACACGAAGAAGAAGCGCGGCGGCAAGGGCGCTGCCGCGGCAGCCGCGGGCAGCGATGACGGCTACGACCTGGACGGCACTGACGGCTTCGACGACGAGCCGGACGGCGCCGACAGCAGCGAGACCGCGTTCTGGGCCCCTGCCCCCGTCACCGTCCTCACCAAGGAGCCCAACGCCAAGGACAAGATCCTCCGCGTCCTTGCCGACTTCCGCGACCCGATCGGCCAGGAAGTCGCCTACCTCCACATCGACTCCATCGCCACCAGCACCGGCGTCGCCCGCAAGACCGTCGAGAACGAGCTCACCAAGCTCGTCCGGGCCGGCCAGGTCGTCCGCGGCGCTACCGGCACCGGCGAGTACGGCCTGCCCCTCAAGAGCACCCCCACCGCCACTTCGTGACCACCCCGGGCCGGGCACCACACCCCGGCCCGGCCCTCCATCAACCGAACACCAGGAAGGACACCCCCCATGACCGACGAGACGATCCGCTACACCGCCGACGTGGTGTGCATCCGCGACTCCCACGTCCTGCTCATCGAGCGAGGCCACCCGCCGTACCAGGGCCTGCTCGCCCTGCCCGGCGGCCACGTCGACTCCGGCGAGACGGCCCTCCAGGCCGCCGCCCGGGAACTGCTGGAGGAGACCGGCATCCGCGTCAGCACGGAGGACCTGACCTTCATCGGCCTGTACGACGCACTCGACCGCGACCCCCGCGGCCGCTACGTCGGCGCGGCCTACCTGGCCGAGGTGCCGGCCAGCACCCAGGCCGTCGCGGGCGACGATGCCGCCGCCGTCCGATGGGTGCCGCTCGACAACCTCCCCGAGCACCTCGCCTTCGACCACACCCAGATCCTGGCCGACGCGGCGCGCACCGCCGGCTGACATCGCGCCCTGCCGCTGCGGGCCCGCACCCACCTCGGGGTGCGGGCCCGCAGCATGACCACACCGGGCCGCTTGCCGACGGGGCGTCAGGACCGTGGCGTGAACTGCGGGTCGGCCGGGTCGGTGTTCGTGTCCTCCTGCCAACCCGGCGGCTGCACCAGCGGCGACCAGGTGGCCCCGCCCGTCGCGGCCAGGCGCAGCGACGGCACGCCTCCGGTCTCCGGCGGGATCACCCCGGTCTCGATCAGCTCGCACAGCCGCAGCCGCACGTACCGGCAGTACGCCCGCAGGTGCACACCGATCGCCACGGAGGCGTGACCCCTGTGCAGCCCTGGGTTCTCCGCTCGTAGCGTCTGAAGGACGTCCGGCGCGCTGACCACCAGGGAGACGAGGTTGCGGTACAGCTCCGTCCCGGTTGCGCTGCCCAGCGCCAGGGCGTCGGTATAAGCGCCTTGTTGGAGAGAGTCAACGGCCTGGCGGATCTGATGGGCTGTGGATCCTGGCTGGCCGCGCACCATGGTGACGAGAGCGACATCTTCGATGTACGACTGCACCTCGGCGATCCGGTGCAGCAGCGCGATCGCCGAGGCGGCCTGCCAGTCGCGAATCTGGCGCCGGTCCCAGTCCGCGCGCTCCTGCAGGAGGCGCTGGTCCGCGGCGCTCCGCTCGTCCCGCAGTCGCCGGTCGGCTTCCTCCCGCTCCCGCGCAGCCCGGTCCAGGTCCTCCTGCCGCAGTTCGGCCGCGCGCTGCAGGTCTTCCCGGCGCCGCCGGTCGGCTTCGTCTTGGTCTTCTCGCCGTAGCCGGGCGGCGGCCCTGTCGTCCTCCTGCCGCTGGGCGGTGGCCTTCTTCTGGGCCTGCCAGGCCAGGGCGATGGTCACGACGATCGCGATCAGGGCGAAGACAGTGGCGCCGACGGTCCCGAAGGCGGACCACTTGTCCGTCCACGACGGGCCGTCAGCGCCCGTAGACGGGGACGGTGCGGCCGAGGGGTCCGCGGTGAGCAGGGACGGCAGGGGCATGGGCAGGGCGCTCCGGAGGCTGGTTCGGCTGGAGATCGGACTGTAGCGGTGGGGGAGCGGCTGAAGCGACTGGCTGCCGAGGCCGGGGCGGTGTGGTGTAGGGGCCGCACCGAAATTTATGTCCGACCGTCGGGCATAGCTCTTGCACTATGTCCGACGGTCGGACATAGTGGTGTCATTGCCGAGAAGGAAGGCCGCCACGATGACCCTCACGACCGCCGCCGCAGCTGCCGACGCCGGAGTCAGCATCGCCACCATCCGCACCTGGTGCCGCACCGGCGCGGTCGCCGCCACCAAGCGTGCCGGCCGCTGGGTCATCGACACCGCCTCCCTCGCCCACCGCATCAAGCTCCCCGCCCTCCTGCGCCGGGCCCGCAAGGCGATCACCCTCACCGTCGACATGATGGTGGCCCTCGGCGGCCGCCGCTGGCAGAAGGCGGGCCACGACCGGGTCTACCTCAACGACTGGGCCCCGTTCGCGGGCCTGAACGTCTCCCACTACGGCACCGGCAACGTCAGCAGCGTCTCCCTCGACGGCCGCGGCATCGCCAACAGCCGCGCCTCCCGGCTCCTCGGCCTCATCGAGAAGGTCTGGTTCGACGCCGCGGACGGCAAGCTCTACGCCCGCCACCACGGCGCCGACACCGCCGAGGTCCGCTACCTCAACGGCGACCGCGACACCGTCGACCTCCTCGCCCGCACCTTCGCCGGCATCAAGACCGCCGCCGCCGGCCTCTGATAGGCAAGCAACCGTGCAGACTCACTTCACCGCTCACCTCACCACCGGCACCGGGCCCGACGGCGACAGCGCCCACCTCGCCGTCCTCGCCGACAAGGCCACCAGCACCGACCACACCCACCCCGCCTGGACCCCCATCGGCGACCCCCTGCTCCACATCCCCCTCGGCTCCGCCGCTCCCGGAGAAGTCCTCGGCCGCGCCACCGAACTGCTTACCCAGGCCGGATGGAACGCCCCCAGCGGCTGGGCCGCGAACCCAGACGGCCACACCGCCCCCGTGGAACGCAGCAACCCCGCCGAGCAGTGGACCCTGCAGCAGGCCACCGACCACATGCGCGCCGCCAACCCCAACACCGCGCAGCGCGCACTGGCCCGCCTCGGCGTCCAAGCCGTCGGCCGCGCCCCGGGCCGCGGCGGGCAGTCCCTCTACGCCCCGGCCGAGGTGATGTGGGCCCACGCCACCCGGCCCCGCCCGCGCCGCACCCGCCCCGTCCCCGCGAACGACACACCCGGCTCCTCGAGCACCCGGGCCTGAGCGGCCGGGCCCGGCAGGGCGAGACCCGGCCCGCCCGGCCGTCCCGCGTCGGCCGGGTCCGACCCACCCGCGGCCCGCCGTGACGGCCCATCAGCCCACCCAGGTCACCTTCGCCGCCGACACCGAGAATCCGGGCCCGAACCCGATCAGCAGCCCCGTCTGCCCGGCCGCAGGCGGCGTCCGGTACGTCCGGGCCAGCACGTCGACCACCGACGCCCCACCGAGGTTGCCCACCTGGTCGAGCGAGTCCCAGGAGTGCTGCAGCATCGCATCGTCCACGCCCAGCTGCTTGGCCAGGTCGGTGAGGATCGCCGGCCCGCCGGTGTGCGCGACCACGAACTCCACCGGCCACCCGCCCCCGCCACCCCGCCCTACCGCGGCCGCAGCGCCCGGCGCCCCCTCCGAAAGCGGCTCCCCGAGCCAGGCGCGCAGCGCCGGAGCCATCTCGTCCACCGACTGCGTCGCGGACTTGTCGGAGTCGAAGTGCGCCCCGGCATCGTCGATCCGCTTCCGGTACCTGCCGGCCGTACCCGGAATCAGGTACTCCCAGGTGTCATCCACCCGCAGCCCGGGCCCCAGCTGCCGGTCGGAGACGAGGAACGCCGTCCCCGAGTCCCCCCACAACGCCTTGTAGATCATCAACTCGATGTCGGTGTCGCCGTGGTGGTAGATGCTCGACAGCGACTCGGCGACCACCACCAACGCGATCGACCCGGGCCGCGCGGCCACCGCGTCCACGGCCATCCCCAGAGCGTGCGCCCCGCCGCCGCAACCGAGCTGCGTGATCGGCCGCCGCCGCACCTGCGCCGACAGCCCCAGGTCCGCAACGAGGTGGACATCCAGGCCCGGGACCGCGTCCCCGGTGGAGTGGCTGGTGACCACGTAGCCGACCTCGCCCGGAGCGACGCCGTGCAACTCCAGCACCCCGGCAGCCGCGGCCGCACCCATCGCCCGCACGTCCGCGAACGCCGCCGCGTTGCGCTCAGCAGCACTCCGCTCGGACAGGACCGTCTCCCAAGGCCGGGAGCAGCGCCGGGTGCTGGGCATCTGCGCGACGACGCGCCGCACCGCGCTCAACCGCGGATGGTCGGGATGCCGGGCGACCATGTCCTTGAGGATCTGGTCGCGGGTGACCAGATGTTCGGGCAGGTGTATGGAAGGTTGGGCGACGTAGACGCTCACGCGAAGCCTCTCTGCCGGCCCGGGCAGCACGGGCCACAGGCGGATATGCCTGCGGCAACAACCGGACCTGACGATGATCAATGTGCCACAGGCCGCACCCGGCATCCAGAGCGCACCACCACCCCCTGCCCGCCACCAGCCTCGTCCTGCCGCTGCGCCCCGAACCGGCCGAAGCCCTGCCGCCGCGCCCGGTGCCGGGTACCTAGAGGATGTCCAGCACCATCAGCCTGGCCCCCGGCGCGCCGCCCGGCTCCGCAGTGTTCATCCTCACCGACACCACCCTGCCCAGGCCCCAATGGAACAGCCGGCGCACGTCGCCGTCGGGGTTCAGGTACGCCGCGTTGCTGTTCTGGTACATCGGCCCGCACACCGGGTCGCGCCGCACCATCTCGTTGAGCCTGCGCAGCGTCTCGTTCTCCGGGTACGCCACCATCGCGGCCCTCAACTGCGGCAGCACCAGCGGCGCCCAGCTGGTCTCCCAGTCCTTCAAGGTCCTGCGCCCGTCGGGGGACAGCAGCATCCACTCCATGGTGTTCCCCGGGGGTATCCCGTCCGGGAAGATCCGGATGAACAACTCGTTGCCCGTCACGAGGTTCCACCCCTGGTCGGTGACGTACCCCGGCAAGCTCAGGTGCCGCAGCACCGAAGTCCACCCGCTGTGGACCGCCTCGCTCGCGTGCCGGTCCAGCGGCCGCGGCGGCTGGCGCCCGTGCAGGTACACCCACAGCCCCTGCCACTCCTGCTCGCTGAGTCGCAGCGCCCGCCCGAGGTCGTACAGGTACTCCTCTGTGGCGCTCAACCGCCCGCTCTCGAACCGCTTGTACGTGCCCGTGCTGCGGTGGGTGAGTTCGTCGACCTGCTCCTGGGTCAGGCCCAGCGAGGTGCGCCCGCGAACGCCAGGGGGCCGGCCGGGGAGCCCGACGTCCTCCGGCTGGAGCTTCCCCCTCCTCGTCGTCAGCAGCAGGCGCAGCGCATCGGCATCGGCGGCGGGCACGTGCTCTCCTGACCGGGCTCGTAGCCCACAGTGGCCAACATCGATTTAGGGTCCAAAACGTCCCCTGTAAATGGCCTGTTGGCCGGACGACAATGAGCAATCCGCGTAGATCATCGGTTACGCCGAGTATCCGAGACAAGGTGTGCGCGTGACCGGAACAGTGGGGGAAACACGTGCCGAAGCCCGCAAGCGCCAGCAGCAGTACCGCTCCTGCGACACCAGGGCTGCAGGGAAAGGGCCTTGACGACCCGTCACGTAATTCCCAAGAGATGGTAAAGGAATCCGGGTCGCCCGCCCCCGAAAACCCCAAAACCGGACATCTACGCCTTATCCACTCCGAAAAGCCCAACACGCCCTCCCATCCCGTCCACCGGTACCGACCGGGCGCCACCACCCTCCTCTGCCTCGCCGCCGCCTCCCTCCCCGCCGCCGGCGCCGACTTGACGACCAGCCACGACCGAACATAGCGTGTGCTCTAATCGGATCTTCTCTGCCAAGGGGCCGCCCACCAGTGGCCCCTTTCGCATGCCCGGAGGTGCGATGCCCGCGCCCATCCTCATCACCACCGCCGACGCCTCCATCTGGACCGGCCACCCCGAGGGCACCCTCCGCCGCTGGATCCACGAAGGCCGCATCACCAAACACCCCCACGGCCCCCGCGGCGTCCGCCTCGACCTCAACGAACTCCCCCCAGCTGTCAACGGCACCCCCGGCCCCGTCCCACCCCTCCCCGGCCGAACCGCAGCCACAGCCGCCTGACCCCCAGCGCCAGCACCTCCCCACCGCCAGCACGCTGCCCACCGGCAGCGCCACGGCCGGCACCACCGGCCGATACCTGGGGAGATACATGGACACGAACTGGCAGCTCTACACTGGGGACGCCATCGCCGCCCTCGACTGGATCCCGCGCGGCACCGTCGACGCGGTGATCACCGACCCGCCGTACAACTCCGGCGGCCGCACCGCGGGCGAACGTACTACCCGCACCGCCCGCGACAAGTACGTCAGCGGCAGCTTCGGCGCGGTGAAGAACGAACTCCCGGACTTCGTCGGAGAGAACCGGGACCAGCGCGGCTACCTCGCCTGGCTCACCCTCATCCTCGCCAAGTGCCACCGCGCAACCCGCCCCGGCGGCGCCGCCCTGGTCTTCACCGACTGGCGCCAACTGCCCACCACCACCGACGCCCTCCAGGCCGCCGGATGGACCTGGCGAGGCATCGCCGTCTGGCACAAGCCCCTCGCCCGGCCCCAGCCCGGCCGCCTCAAGCAGGACTGCGAGTTCATCGTCTGGGGCTCCCACGGCCCCATGCCCGCAGGAGACAACCCCGTCTACCTCCCGGGCCACTTCGAAGGCTCCCAGCCCCGCGGCAAGAACCGGCAGCACATCACCCAGAAGCCCCTGGAGCTGATGCAGCAACTCGTCCGGCTCGTCCCCGAAGGCGGCACCGTCCTCGACCCGTTCGCCGGATCCGGCACCACCGGCGCCGCCGCCCTCGCCGAAGGACG
This sequence comes from Kitasatospora sp. NPDC004272, assembly GCF_053603035.1. Lineage (NCBI taxonomy): Bacteria > Bacillati > Actinomycetota > Actinomycetes > Kitasatosporales > Streptomycetaceae > Kitasatospora > Kitasatospora sp. NPDC004272. The sequence continues at coordinate 37,439 of NZ_JBSGET010000004.1, forward strand.
CAAGTTCATCGGCACCGAGATCACCGAGCACTACTCCCAGATCGCCAGGACGCGACTCGACCTCGCTTCCTGACCCAAGCCGCCGGCCCGGGCCGCTCTGAGGGGGGCTGGTCCGGGCTGGCCAACGCCGCAGCGGCGCGGAAGCGCTGACGCAGTGTCCGGACAGCGCAGGAGTGCACACCCTGCCCGCGCCGCTGCCGCGCCCCTCACCGGAAGGCCGCCCCGTGCCCCGCATCACCTCCACCGACCTGCGCAACCTCGCCAACGCCCTCGACGCCCTCACCGCCACCGCGCAGAACACCAGCGTCCAGGTCGCCTACTACAGCGCCCAGTACCTCAAGCTCCCCGACCCCGAGCTCCACCTCGAACTCACCTGGCACCCCGCCACCGAGGACACCCCCGGCCACTACACCGTCCGGGTCGAGGAGGCGCGGTACTGATGCCCCGCCGTGCCCTGACCGTCTGCAACGTCCCCGGCTGCCCCGAGTTCACCGACAGCGGCCGCTGCGAAGACCACCGCCGCGAAGCCGAACAGCGCCGAGGCACCGCCCGCGAACGCGGCTACGGCACCGCCCACACCCGCCGCTTCCGCGCCGCCGTCATCGCCCGCGACCCCCAGTGCGTGTGCACCACCCCCGGCCACGGCCACAACGGCCCCTGCCACCAGCCCAGCAAGCACGCCGACCACCACCCCCTGTCCCGCCGCGAACTCGCCGCCCAGGGCCTCAACCCCGACGACCCGCAGCACGGCCGCGGCCTGTGCCACGGCTGTCACAGCCGAGAGACCGCGCAGCACCAGCCCGGAGGGTGGCACGCGTGAGCACCTACCTCGACCAGGTCATCCGCCAGCGCGACAAAGCCCAGCGTCAGCTGCGCGACGCCGAGAACGCCCGAGACGGCGCCTACGCCCTGCCGCGCCGACTCACCTGCCGAGCACGGCTCCACAACAAGACCTGCCGGGGCAACCCGGCCTGCCCCCAACACGGAAGGCGGAAGCGGTGAGCCAGCACAACCCCAACCTCCTGCCCGACGGCCGCCCCTGGGTCGCCGAAGGCCACGACCTCACCGCCGCCGGCCTCCAAGCCCTCACCGACGGCTACGCCGAGAACACCGCCCACAACGTCTGGACCTGGCCCTTCGCCAAGGGCGACGAGCCCTCGTGGTAGACCGCTCGGCTGCTGCAGAGCAGCGCCACAACACCCTCAGGAGATCACCGTGCAGCAGCCGACCGTCGGACGCACCGTCCACTACCACTCCCACGGCAGCCCGGTGCTCCCCGACGGAACCCAGCGCTACACCTCCCATCCGCGCGCGGCGATCATCACCGCCGTCCCCGCGTACCTGCGCGCGGAGCCGTACGACGGCTGCCCCAACGGCATGCTCGACCACGAGGGCAAGCCGATGTGGCTCGCGAGCCTCGCGGTGATCAACCCGACCGGCCTTTTCTTCGACGAGAACGTCCCCTACGCCGAGGAGCCCACCCCCGGCTGCTGGTCCTGGCCGCCCCGCACCTGACCCCCTCCATACCACCCCTCACCCGGAAGGCGGGACCATGGCCCGACTCCAGATCCTCCACCTCCCACCCCGCCCCGGGCGGCCCGCACCCTTCGCCCTCGTCATCGACCAGACCGACGCGGACGAAATCGGCGACGCCCTCGCCTTCGAGAACGACGCCCGCCGCGTACGCGACCAGCTCGGCGCCGAGGCCGTCATTGTTTTCCCCTGCATCCTCGACGTCGTCAACACCACCACGCCGACCACCGAGACCGGCCTGCTCGACGCCCCCTGCTGCGCCAAGCAGGAGACCAGGGTGTTGCCGGGTGGCCCGCCGCTCGAGAGCAGCGGGCTGTGAGCAGTACGGGCCCCGAGGTGTGGGCCGCGGGTCTGTCCTGGACGGGGCTCCTGGGCGCCCGATCGGTGCAGACGCCGGCGCTGGCGCTGATGAGCGTCGACGAGCACACGGTGCCGGGTGTGCCGGTGGACCTGGTCGACGTCTCCGCCTTCCCGCTGCGCTACGCCCTCGGGCTGCCGACGGCCCCGGCTGACGACGGCGGGCGGTGAGCAGCATGGACGACGCAGACGAGCAGGTGGAGAGCAAGCCGATCGGCGACCTGATCGACGCGCTCGGGGTCACAGCCACCGTGGGCCCGGGCGAGCTGGTGCCCGGCGCCCTGGTGCTGCTCAAGGTGGTCGGTGAGGACGGCTCCCTGCGGCTAGTGCTGGCCTACTCCGATGGCCTGGGCTGGATCGAGCGCGCCGGCCTGCTGACGGTGGCACAGGCCATCGAGGCAGGGACCAGCCACCTCGGTGACGCTGGGTGACTGCCCCCAGGGGGGCGACCCCCTGGCCGGGGGTGCTGGCGGACCGCCGGGGAGGGCTCCGCCTGGTCCGTCAGGTTCAAAACCTCCGAAACGATCTTGGTCATGGGTTTCCGTGACCGTACGTCACCACCGGGCGCGCGCAACGCCGACCGGACACCGGCGCCGCAACGGCGCACCCCGAGGAGACGACCATGCCCAGCGGAGGAGCCCGCGCCCGATCCGGACCCGCCCCCGACCCGAACGCCCTGCGCCGCGACCGCGACGGCAACGACTGGGTGGTCCTGCCCGCCGCTGGCCGCCAGGGCCCGGCCCCCGAGTGGCCGCTGCCCGACCCGACCTTCCGCGAGGAGCAGCTGTGGGAGGTGCTGTGGGCGAAGCCCCAGGCGGTGGTGTGGGAGCGCGAACGCCAGGAGCACGAGGTGGCGCTGTACGCGCGGCGCTTCTGCGAGGCCGAGCGCGGCGACTCCCCGGTCAACCTGACCACCGTGGTGCGTCAGATGGCCGACGGCCTCGGCCTGACCATCCCGGGCATGCGCGCCAACCGCTGGCGCATCGCCCCCGCTGACGCCCCGTCGGCCCCGGCCGCCACGGGCCCCGCCCGGTCCGACGCGTCGGCCGCCGGTCGCCGCAGCGCCCGCAGCCGCTTCCAGGTCGTCTCCGGTGACGGGGAATGACCGGGTCGTCCGCTGGCCCACCCTCGGCTTCCTCGTCGGCGACTGGATCGAGCAGCACTGCGTCATCCCGGACGGCTTCTCCGCGGGCGAGCCCTACGAGCTGACCGACGAGATGCTGTGGTTCTACCTGAGCCACTACCGCATCAAGCCGGACGCCACCCGCGAGCGCTCCATGCTCTCCCCGGCCTCCGCGTTCCACTACCGGCGCTCGCAGTTGGTGCGGCCACAGAAGTGGGGCAAGGGCCCGCTGACGGCCAGCCAGGTGTGCGTGGAAGCGGTCGGCCCGGCGGTGTTCGCCGGGTGGGCCGAGGGCGGGGAGCGGTACGACTGCCGGCTGTACGGCTGCGACTGCGGGTGGCAGTGGGAGTACGAGCCCGGCGACCCGATGGGCATGCCCTGGCCGACACCGCTGATCCAGATCACCGCGTTCAGCGAGGAGCAGACCGACAACATCTACGGCGCGCTCAAGCCGATGATCGACAAGGGCCCGCTGTCCGAGCTGATCCCCAAGACCGGTGAGGAGTTCATCCGCCTCCCCGGCGGCGGCCGGATCGACACCGTCACCTCCTCCGCCCAGTCCCGGCTCGGCCAGCGCGTTACGTTCGTCCCCCAGGACGAGACCGGCATCTGGACGGCCCAGAACAAGATGCAGCGCGTCGCCGACACCCAGCGCCGCGGCCTGGCCGGCATGGGCGGGCGCAGCACCGAGACCACCAACGGCTGGGACCCATCCGAGAACTCGGTCGCGCAGCGCACCTACGAGGCCAAGGTCAAGGACATCTACCGGGACTTCGCCCAGGCGCCCGGGCACCTGGACTACCGGAAGAAGGCCGAGCGGCGGCTCATCCACCGGGCCGTGTACGGCGACTCCTGGTGGGTCGACCTCGACGTCATCGAGGGCGAGGCCCTGGAGCTGCTGGAGCGGGACCAGGCGCAGGCCGAACGGTTCTTCGGCAACCGGATCGTCGCGGGTGTGGGCGCGTGGCTCGCCCGGCACCGCTGGGACGCCCTCGCCGAACCGCGCGAGGTGCCCGACGGCACCACGGTCGTCCTCGGCTTCGACGGCTCCGACATCGACGACTGGACCGGCCTGCGGGCCGAGACCCTGGACGGCTACCAGTTCACGCCGACGTACAGCTCGCTGAAGCTGCCGACGGTGTGGAACCCCGCCGACTGGGGCGGCCAGGTACCGCGCCTGGAAGTCGACGCGGCCCTGGACGAGCTGATGAGCCGCTACACCGTGGTGCGCGGCTACTTCGACCCCCCGTACTGGGAGAGCGAGATCGATGCCTGGTCGGCGAAGTACGGCGAGAAGCGGGTCGCGCGCTGGGCCACCTACCGCACGGTGCAGATGCACGACGCGGCCGAACGCCTGCTGACCGACGTCACCAAGGCCAGTGCCACCTTCCGGCACGACGGCTGCGAAGACACCAGCACCCACATCGGCAACGCCCGCCGCTCCGCCCGGGCCGGCGGCCGCTACGTCCTGTCCAAGCCCGCGCCCCACCAGAAGATCGACATGAGCGTGGTGTCGATCCTCACCCACGAAGCCGCGTTCGACGCCGTCGCCGCCGGCCTCGCCAAGCCCGCCCGTTCCCGCCGGACCATCGTCCTGCGCTGACCGGCCCCTGCAAGGAGGCATCGGTGCTCCACGACGCTTGCTCCGACGACGCGGATGCGCTTCGTCGTGCCTGGCCGATCGGAACTGAGCAGTGCCAGGTACCGCCCGGGAGCGCGGTCGTCCTCGGCTTCGACGGCTTTCACACGGAGCTTGGCATCGCAAGCCTGCGGGCCGAGACCCTGGACGGCTACCAGTTCACCCCGACGTACGGACCTCAGGGACTGTTGACGGTGTGGAGCCCCGCTGACTGGGGCGGCCAGGTACCGCGCCTGGAAGTCCACGCCGCCCTGGACGAGCTGATGGACCGCTACACCGTGGTGCGCGGCTACTTCAACCCGTCCTACTGGGAGGGCGAGATCGATGCCTGGTCGGCGAAGTACGGCGAGAAGCGGATCGTGCGCTGGCCCACGTACCGACGCCTGGCCATGCGCGCTGCCTTCGCCCGGCTGCTTGCCGCGCTTTCCGGCAACGCCCTCCGGCACGACAACCAGACCAAGCCGGATCGCGCCGCGGTTCTCGCCCACGAGGCCGCCTGCGACGCGACCGCGATGACCATCCGAGGGGGGTGACGCCATGCTGCGTGACGCCGCCCCCGAGGAGTGGCTGAACTACCTCATCAAGGCCCACGACGCCGAACTGCCCAAACTCAACCTGCTCAACGCCTACTACGAGGGCACCCAGCCGCTGTCCTACCTCGCCCCCGAGCTCCTGGTCGAGCTCAGCGCCCGGATGCGGCAGGTCGTCATCAACTGGCCCCAGCTGGTCGTCGACTCCCTCGAGGAACGCCTCGACGTCGAGGGCTTCCGCTACGCCAAGGCCGAGGAGACCGCCGACGACATCTGGGGGATCTGGCAGGCCAACGACCTCGACGAGAACTCCCAGCAGGCCCACGTCGACAGCATCGGGCTCGGCCGCTCCTACACGATCACCGGCCCCAACCCGGACGACGCCGACATGCCGTTCATCACCGTCGAGTCGCCGCTGGACGTCTACACCGCCGCCGACCCGCGCACCCGCGGCGTTCTCGCGGGCATCAAGCGCTGGGAGGAGCCGGGATTCGCCGGCGAACAGGCCAGCAAGCACGCCAACCTCTACCTGCTCGACAAGCGGATCACCTACGAACTACTCAAGGGCAAGTGGGTCGAGAAGGACCGCTGGGAACACGACCTCGGCGACGCGCTCGTGCAGGTGCTGGCCAACCGGCCGCGCATCAAGTGCCCGCTCGGCACCTCCGAGATGAGCGCCGTGCTGCCGCTGTCGGACGCCGCCAACAAGCAGGCCTCCGACATGATGGTCGCCGCCGAGTTCCACGCCATGCCGCGCCGGTGGGCCACCGGCCTGGCCCGCGAGGACTTCGCCGGGTCCGACGGACAGCCCCTCGGAGCGTTCAGCGCGCTCGCCGGCAGGCTGTGGGTCAGCGAGGGCACCGACGTCAAGTACGGCCAGTTCCCCGAGGCCGCCCTGACGAACTTCCACGACTCGATCCGGCTGCTGGCCCAGCTCGTCGCCTCCCTGTCCGGCCTGCCCCCGGCCTACCTCGGCCTGACCACCGACAACCCGCCCTCCGCGGACGGCATCCGCTCCGCCGAGACCCGCCTCGTCAAGCGCGCCGAGCGCCGCCAGCGAGGCCTCGGCGGCCCGTGGGAGCGCACCATGCGCTCCGCCCTGCGCGTGCGCGGCGGCGAGGTCAGCCCCGGGGCGCGCCGCCTGGAGACGGTCTGGCGCGACCCGGCTACCCCGACGTACGCGCAGAAGGCCGACGCCGTCGTCAAGCTGCACTCGGCCGGGCTGCTGCCCACCGAGCAGGCGTGGGAGGACCTTGGCTACAGCGCCGAGCAGCGCGCCCGGATGCGCAGCATGCAGCAGGACGCCCTCGACCGTGCGATGGGCGGCGACTTCGCCGCCACCTACGGCCCCAAGCCGCTGCCCGACGGGCCCGACCCGGCTGCCGACACCGCCCCGGGCGCTCCGACGCCCGCTCCCGAAGCCGAGCCCGCCGTGGCCTGACCGAAGGAGGTGTCGATGCCCACCGTCACCGCAGAGGAGATCGGCACCGCCCACTACCTGCAGCAGCAGCGCACCGTCCGCCGCACTGCCGACACCGCGCAACTGCTGTGGCTGGCCGCCGACCCGCTCAACCTCGACCAGGAGTGGGCCACGCTGGGCCCCGCCCTCACCCAGACCGTCACCACCGGCCAGCTTCAGGCCGCAGCGCCGTCCCAGGACTACGTCGCCGCGGTCGTCGCCGCCGACAGCGCCTTCTCCGACCCGGCCGGCACCGTACGGCCCGGCGCGTTCGCCGGCCGTGCCGCCGACGGCCGCTCCCTGCTGTCCCTGCTCTACCAGCCCGTCATCGAGACCAAGTGGCAGCTGCTGGCCGGCCAGCAGAGCCCGCGCGCAGCCTCCCTCAGCGGGCTCAACAACCTCCTGCGGATCGTCACCACCGAAGTCGCCGACGCCGGCCGCGGCGCCACCGGCGTCGCCATCACCAGCAACCGGACCACGACCGGCTACGTCCGCGTCCTCAGCCCGCCGTCCTGCTCTCGCTGCGCAGCCCTGGCCGGCACCTTCTACCGCTACAACCAGGGCTTCGACCGGCACCCGCGCTGCGACTGCACGCACATGCCCGTCACCCGCAGCCACCCGCGGCCCCGTGCCGGACCGGAGAACAACCCCCGCACCTACTTCGACAGCCTCTCCCGGGCCGAGCAGGACAAGATCTTCACGATCAAGGGCGCGGAGGCGATCCGGGACGGCGCCGACATCACCCAGGTCGTCAACGCCCGCCGCCGCGACGCCAACCGCCTGGGCATGTACACCGTCGAGTCCGGCGGCGCCCGCGCCGGGGCGACCCACGACGGCACCGGACGCCGCGGCATCTTCGCCCGCCGCGAACGCGAACGCGCCATCCAGCTCGGCCTCATCCCGCCCTCCGGCAAGGGCTTCCGCCTCACCACCCACCGTCTCCTGCCGGAGGAGATCTACAAACAGGCCGGCGACGACCGCGCCAAGGCAATCGACATGCTGCGCCGCTACGCCTACATCATCTGACCTGCGCAACGCCGGTCACCGATCCCGCAACGGGAGCACCCATGCGCACCGACACCATCTACCCCGCCACCGCGCCGTCCTGGTTCGACCTCGCGCGCCACGACGACCCCGACCCGGCCCTGGAGCCCGAGCCGGCCAGCGAACCGGGCAACGAGCCCGACGACACCGACCCGGACCCGGCTTCGAAGAACGACCCCGACGGCGGCGACCCGAACCCCCGACCCAAGCCGAAGGACCCTGCCAAGCCCAAGGACCCCGACGACGGGCTCCGCGACAAGGGCAAGAACGCCATCGACCGGATGAAGGCGGAACTCGCCGCCGAGAAGCGCGCCCGCCAGGCGGCCGAGGCCAAGACCCGCGAGTACGAAGACCGCGACAAGAGCGACCTGGAGAAGGCCACCACCAAGGCCGAACGCCTTGAGAAGATCGCGGCCAAGGCCGCCGCGCGCGCCGTCGCCGCCGAGATCAAGTCCAACGCCCGCGAGCACTTCGCCGACCCCACCGACGCCGCAGAAGTCCTCATGCGCCACGTCGACAAGTACGTCGACGGCGACGGCGAGATCGACAACGACGCCATCCAGCGCGACCTCGAGGACCTCCTGGAGCGCAAGCCCCACTGGGCCAAGCCCGTTCCGGCCCCGGCGCCGGTCCCCGAACCGGCGGCCCCCGCCCGGCCGGCAGCCAAGCCCGACCCCGGACAGGGCCAGCGCCCCAGCGCCCCGCCCACCGACTATCGCAACGTCTCCGTCGAGGATCGCGACGCCTTCCTCAGCTCCATCGGCTACCGGTTCCGCTCGTGATCCGCATCCAGGCCCAGCTCGGCCCGGGGCGCACCTCGATCGAGGTGACAGGCCACGAGGAGCACGCCGCAGGGGGTCGCGTCTGCGCCGCCGTGTCGGCCATCACCCAAACCGCCCTGCTCGGCCTGGAGCAGATCGCCCGTCAGCACCCGGACCTCGTGTCCATCGACATCACCCAGGAGTCCACATGACCCCCACCACGCTCGCCCAGTCCGCCGTCCCGACGTGGTTCGACCTTGCCCGGCACGACATCCGCTCCAACGTCCCCGCCGCGATCCGCCCGATGATGCAGAACGGCATGCTTGAGCGGGTCTTCCGGGACGCACTCGTCCCGAACTTCCTCTACCCGGCGCTCGCCGACAGCGAGGCATGGCAGGGCGGCCTCGGCGACACCAAGACCTTCACCCGCAAGGGCCTGCTCGCCCCGGTCACCACCGCGATCACCGGCTCCGACCCGGCCGCGGCGACGTACGGCATTGAGCAGTGGTCGGTGTCCATGGACCAGTACGGCAACTCCATGGACACCAACATGCTGGTGTCCGCCACCGCGCTGGCCAGCAAGTTCATGGCGGACGCGGAGACCCTCGGCATCAACGCCGGCCAGTCCATCAACCAGGTTTGCCGCAACAAGCTGTACAAGGCGTACTCGGGCGGCCGCACCTGGTGCACCACCACCGGCACCTCCGACACCTCGATCATCGTCAACTCGGTCGCCGGCTTCGAGACCGTCCTCGTCAACGGCGTGCCCACCCCGGTGTCCGGCGCCACCCCGCTGAACGTCACCATCGCCGGCGTCGCCAACACCGTCGTCGGCGTCAACGCCGGCACTAACACCCTGACCCTGGGCACCGCCCGCGCCGACGCCCAGGGCGACTACGTCCTGTCCGCCAACGCCCCGGTCTCCGTCCGCGGCACCGGCAACAGCGCCTACGACCTCACCGGCTCCAACCTGGCGACCTTCGCCATGTTCCGCGCCGCCGTCGCCCGGCTGCGGAAGATGAACGTGCCGACGGTCAACGGCTACTACATCGCGCACATCGACGCCGACACCGAGGCGCAGCTGTTCGCCGACGCCGACTTCAAGCAGGCCCTGCAGGGCCGCGTCGATTCCCCGGTCTACCGCGACCTGTCGATCGGCCGCTTCGCGGGCATCGACTGGGTCCGCAACAACGAGGCGCCGACCATCCTCGGCGGCTCCTCCGGCACCCTCACCATCCACCGGCCCATCGTGATGGGCGGCGGCGCCCTGATGTCCGCGCCGCTGGACGGCTTCGGCTCGCTCCTGGACGGCACCGGCGTGCAGGACGTCCCCGAGATCAAGACCGTCAACGTCGCGGCGGGCGTCGACATCGCGCTCATCGTCCGCCCCCCGCAGGACCGCCTGCAGCAGGTCCTGTCCACCACCTGGTCGTGGGTCGGCGACTACGGCGTGCCCACCGACTTCGGCACCGGCGACGCCGCCCTGTTCAAGCGCGCCGTGGTCGTTGAGCACGCCTGACCCCACCCAACCGGCCGACCGCGGCACCCCCCACTGCGGCCGGCCGCCCTGAGCAGGAGAGACCATGCGCGTCCGCGTCAGGAAGTCCACCCGCACCTACTGGAACTACACCGTCATCGACGTCGCCGCCGGTACGGAACACGACGGCGAGTTCGCCCGCCACCTCCACGACAGCGGCGTCAACGTCGAGATCCTCAAGCCGGACCCCGAACCGCCCACCGTCCCTGAGCAGAAGCCCGAGCAGGACGACAACCCGCCCGGCGAGAGCGACGACGAGCCGCCCCTGGACGGCACCATCGGCGCCCTCCTCGCCTGGGTCAGCGACGACCTTGAGCGCGCCCGCACGGCCCTCGCCGCCGAGCAGGCCAAGGACAAGCCCCGCAAGGCCGTCGTCACCAAGCTCACCGAGATCACCGAACCCGCCACCACGGAGTAGCCGCCAAGGGAGGTACGCGCCATGAGCCTGCCCCCGCTCGCCACCAAGGACGACCTCGAAACCGCCCTCGGCCGCACCCTCGACGACGCCAGCGCCAACCTCGCCCTGCGCCGCGCCTCCGCCCGCGTCCGCAGCTACACCCAGCAGACATTCACCGTCGTCACCAACGACACCATCATCCTGCCCGGCAACGTCCGGACCCTGCTGCTCCCGCAGCGCCCGCTGATCGTTGACGACACCCACCTGCTCACCGTCACCGAACTCGTCGGTGTCACCGGCTATGAGTACGCCTGCGCCGAGGGCCGGGACTACACCCGCCTCGGCAACAACCTCACCCGCGGCGACCAGGTCTGGGCACCCACCCGCCTCATGGGCTGGCCCCACGTCCGCCCCATCGGCGTGTGGGCGGAGCGCGTCCGCATCATCTACAGCCACGGCTATCCGGAGACCCCGGGCGACGTGGAGGACGTGGTCCTTGACCTCGCAGTGATGAACCTGAGCAACCCTCAAAATCTGCGCTCCGAGAGCATCGACGACTACTCCCGGACCTTCGCCGCCGAGACCATCGGCAACGCCCGCCTCTCCCCGCAGCAGAAGATCGACCTGCGGCCCTACCGGGCCAGCGCGTTCTCCGTGGCGCCGAGCCGATGAGCGCCCTGTCCGAACTCCTTGCCGCGGGCCGGGCCGCCCACGAGGAGCTGATGATCGACACGGTCCGGCTGCTGTTGCCCGGCCAGCCGGTGTACAACTCGGCCACTGGGCAGACCTCGCACCCCCTCACCGAGCTGTACTCCGGCCCGGCCCGGGTGAAGCCGACGCAGTCGGTGTCCGAGGACGCGAACTTGGGTCAGCGGCTGGTGGTGCAGCGCCGCTACGAGGTGGCGCTGCCCTGGTCGGCCGTCGCGACGGCCCGGGTGGTGCCGGGCGTGCAGGTGGTGGTCGACGCGTCGCCGGACCTGCGGCTGACTGGCCGGACCCTGTGGGTGACGTCGGTGGCGGAGTCGGCGACGGCCACGGCGTGGCGGCTCGCGGCGGAGGACCGGTCGTGAGCGCGGACGTGACGGGCCTGCGCGCACTGGCCGAGGCCCTCGGCCGGGCTGGGGCGGAAGCCGATCGGCGGGCCGAGCAGGTCGTCGCCCGGGGTGCGCTGAACGTGAAGAACGCCTGGCGGGCCAACGCGGCGGCGACGGCTGGGCGGCACGCCCGGCTGTACCCGTTGAGCATCAGCTACGACATCACCGTCCGACCGGGGCACGGCACCAGCGCGGAGATCGGCCCGGACAAGGCCGGCCCGCAGGGCGCGTTGGGCAACCTGCTGGAGTTCGGGTCGGCGCGCAACCCACCGCACAACGACGGCGGCCGCGCACTGCTCGCCGAGGCGCCCCGCTTCGCGGCCGCGGTCGAGGCACTCGGGGAGGAGCTGCTGTGACGGCGCCTCAGCTCCTGCCGCATGTCCAGGCGCTGGCCGCCGCGATCACCGCGCTGCCCGGCACGCCGCTCGCGGTGTACGTCGGCGGCGCCCCGGCCGGGCCGGCGCCGCTGCCGGACACCTACGTCGTGCTCTACCCCGACCCCGGCGTCGTCTCGGCCGCCTCGCTCGCGGACGACCGCACCGAGCTGGCGGCCATGGTGCAGGCCACGTGCGTCGGCTCCACCCCCGAGGGCGCGGTCGGCACCGCTGACCGGGTCGCGCAGGCCTGGGACGGCGCCCTGCTGGTGGCCGGCCGGTCCTGCTGGCGCCCGCAGCTCCTGGGCGGGCCGCCGCTCGCCCGCGACGACGACCTCGTCCCGGCGGTCTGGTACCTCGCCGTGCAGTACGCCATCCACTCCATCCCCGCCTGACCCGGAGGCCCCCATGCCCCAGCTGGTCCCGCAGGCCATCGCCATGGCCGGCACCACCCCGACCTACTCGGCCGCCGTCGCCAGCACCACGGTGCCGTGCGGCGAGCGCAACTTCCTGCACGTCAAGAACACCGCGGGCTCGTCGATGACGGTCACGCTGACCGCGACCGGCCGCGTCCGGGGCCAGCTCGCCGCCGACCTGGTCGTCACCGTCCCCGCCACCACCGGCGACAAGATGATCGGGCCGATCCCCGCCGAGCTGTTCGCCGGGGCGGTCGACGGCAGCTGCGCGGTGGCGTACTCGTCGACGACCAGCGTCACCGCCGCGCTCCTGACGATCTGACCCACCCACCCCCCCGCAGGCCCCGGGCACCCGGGGTCTTTCGCATGCCCTGAGGAGCACGCATGTCCGACCTCATCAGCGACGGCAGGACCCGGGTGGCCTGGGTCTCCAGCATCGCCAACATCAACGCGCCGACCACCACCGAGCTCAACGGCGGCCTCGACCTGACGCCCCGGCTCACCCCCGACGGCCTCAAGATGGACCCGACCACCGCCGACGTCGACACCAGTTCCCTGGCGTCCACGTTCGACACCACCGAGGTCGGCCGCATCAAGTACGACGCCGAGCTGACCCTCAAGCGTGGCTCCACCACCCCCGAGGACCTCGCCTACACCACTCTCGTCTACGGTGCCCACGGCTACCTCGTCATCCGCCGCGGCCTCACCTACGCCACCGCGTGGGCCTCCGGCCAGCAGGTCGAGGTCTACCCGGTCGCGTGCGGCGAACGCGCGAACAAGGCGCCCGCGGCCAACGAGGTCATGAAGTGGATGGCCCCGCTGAAGGTGACCACCGCGCCGGCCACTGCGGCGGCGGTCGCCTGATGCCCACCCAGACCCCGCCGCCTGCCCAGGACATCAAGGCGATCATCAAGGGTGCCCGGCGCCGCGAGAAGACGGTCCCGCTGTGCCTGGCCGGCGACCTCGTCGGCGAGTACGAGGAGCTGGAGCGGCAGCTGTCCGACGTGGCCGCCCTCGTCGGGGACTCGCTCGCGGGCAGCCCGCGGGTGTCCATCGCCGAGCGCATGGAGGAACTGCGTGCGCAGATGGCCGAGCACCTGGTGCTGTTCCGGTTCCGGGCCCTGGATCCGAGGTCCTGGTCAGACCTGCTGGCCGACCACCCCGGTACCGCCCCCGAGGACGTGTTCGACCTGGAGACGTTCGGGCCGGCCGCCATCGCCGCGTGCGCCATCGACCCGGCCATGTCGGTCGCCGAGTTCGGCGAGCTGGCCGAGCAGCTGTCGACCGGTCAGCAGCGTGAGCTGATGGAAGCGGTGTGGGAGATCAACACCACGGCGGTCCAGAAGGTCCCTTTTTCGCTGCTCGCCTCCGCGACCGCCGCGGGCCGTGGCGGCGCGAACTAGAGGTCGCTCGGGCCTGGGCGACGCCGCGGTCGGTGTTCCTCGGGCGCGTGCCGGAGGCCGGTGAGCCGCTGTGGACGGATGAGGACCGGGCGTGGGCGATGGCCCTGCTCGAAGTCGAGGCCGAGACGTGCAAGGGCTGCGGGCAGCCCTTGGCCGAGTCCACCGACCAGGCCCTCGAAGAGGCGTACACCGCCGAGGTCATCCGCTGCCACGCCTGCACCACCGCAGGCCACCACCTGGAGAGCTGGCAGAAGGCCGGCGGCGACCAGCACGGCGCCAACGTCCGCGTGACCCGACGGAAGGGGGCGTCGTGACAGACCGCACCGTAGCCGTCCGGCTGAACCTTGAGACCTCCGGCTACCGCCTCGGCGCCGCGCAGGCCGAGCGGTCGACCGAGCAGCTCGCCGCCGCCGCGGCGGCCGCGGGCAGCGAGACCCAGGCCGCGTTCGGGCGGGCCGGGGCCGGAATCCAGTCGAGCATGCAGCGCGCGTCCCGCGCGGTGGGGACGTTCGGCCAGGAGGTGCGGGCATCCAGCACCCAGGCGAGCGCCGGCCTGGGCCGGATGGAAGCGGCGGCCCGGGAGGTCCCCGCGACGTTCGGCGCGGCCGGGCAGTCCGGTGTCCGGGCATTCGGTGCGATCGCCGAGTCGGCCACCGCAGCGGCGAGCGCGGTGGTGGCGGCCGACACCCGGATGACCGCGGCGGACGCGGCCTCCGCGCAGGGCATCCGGCTGTCGCTGGAGACCCGGCTCGCCCTCGGCGAGGGCGTGGTCGCGCACGAGGCCGAGCTGGCGGCCGCCGCCGAGCGCACCGCGGCCGTCACCGTGGGCGCCTACGGGCGTATGGCGGCGGCGGCGCGGACGTGGGCAACCTCCACCCGGGCGTCGGCCGTTACCGGCTTCGGCGCGATGGCGGCGGGTGCCGAGCAGGGTGAGAAGGCGTTCGGGGCTCTGCGGACGGCCGGTCTGCTGATGATCGGCGTGGTCGCCGCCGCGAGCTACACGGCCGCGAAGTTCGAGAAGTCGATGTCGGGCGTGTACGCGGTGGCCGACGCGACCACCGAGCAGATGAAGGAGCTGCGCACCGCGGCGCTGGAGGCCGGCCGGGATACCGCCTTCAGCGCGTCCCAGGCGGCGGACGCGGAGGCGGAGCTGGCGCGCGCGGGCGTGTCGGTGGCGGACATCACCGGCGGCGCGCTGAAGGGCAGTCTCGGCCTGGCCGCCGCGGGCCAGCTCGACCTCGCCGAGTCCGCAACGATCTCCGCCCAGAGCATGAACACCTTCGGCTTGAAGGGCAAGGACGTTACCCACATCGCCGACGTGCTCGCCGCCGGCGCGAACAAGAGCGCCGCTGACGTGCACGGATTGGGCGAGTCCCTGCGGATGGGCGGCCTGCTCGCGCACCAGACCGGCCTGTCCCTGGAGGACACCGTCGGCGTCCTGTCGATGTTCGCGGACCACGCGCTGATCGGCAGTGACGCCGGCACCTCCCTCAAGGTCATGCTCCAGAGGTTGGTTCCGCAGTCCGGCGAGGCGGTCGACGCGATGCAGAAGATCGGGTTCTCCGCGTACGACGCGACCGGCCGCTTCGTCGGCCTGACCGAGCTGGCGCGGCGGATGAAGGAATCCTTCTCGCAGCTCACGCCCGAGGCCAGGAACGCGGCGATGAGCACCATTTTCGGCTCGGACGCGGTGCGCTCGGCCACGATCCTGTACGAGCAGGGCGCCCAGGGCGTCGACCAGTACCGGGCCGCGGTCGACGACCAGGGAGCCGCGGCCCGGATGGCGGCCGTGCAGATGGACAACCTGTCCGGTGACCTGGAGCAGCTCAGGGGCTCGCTGGAGGTGGCGCTGATCCAGGGCGGCACCGAGGCCAACAAGGTGCTGCGCGACCTGGTGCAGTGGCTCACCTCGGTGGTCAACGCCTTCGCCGCGCTCCCGGGTTGGGCGCAGACGTCCGCGGTGGTCATCGCGGCGGTGGGCGGGGCGGTGGCGCTGCTGGTCGGCGGGCTGATGCTGGCCCTGCCCAAGATCATGGCTTTCCGGACGAGCATGACGGAGCTGGCGACGACGATGCCCCGGGTGGCGTCCGCGATGTCGATGACGCTCAAGGCCGCCGGTACGATCGGCGTGGTCCTGGCGGTCGCCTCGGCCGCGCTGGGGATCTTCGGGTCCAAGTCGGCAGAGGCGCAGCAGAAGCAGGAGTCGCTGACCGACGCGGTGAAGGCCGACAACGCGGCGATCGGGGCGAACACCCGGGCGTGGGTGGCGCACGAGCTTGAGCAGCGTGGTGTGCTGAAGGCTGCGGAGTCGCTCAAGATCAGCACCAGCGACCTGACGGAGGCGATCCTCGGCAGCGCCGAGGCCACGGAGCGCGTCCGTGCGCAGATGAAGGGGCTGTCGGAGTCCAGCCCGGACAGGGTGAAGGCGCTCGCCTCCGTGACCGATGCCCTGGACGGCATGAGTACGGCCACCGATGACGCCCTGGTGGCTGCGAAGCGCGAAGCCGCGGCGGCCGAGACCGCCGCGGGCAGTACCAAGGCGCTCGGGGACGCGTCCGAGATCACGGCCGCCCAGCTCGACGACACCCGATCCGAGGCCGACAAGCTCAAGGACAGCCTCGACAAGCTCAACGGCGCGAACATCTCCGCCGCGTCGGCCGCGATCAGCTACCAGAAATCCTTGCAGGACCTGCGGGACGCGGTGAAGGACAACGGGCGCAGCCTGGACATCACCACGGAGAAGGGCCGCGCGGTGAAGTCCGCGTTCCTGGACGCCGCGAGTGCGGCGATGTCGCACGCCGAGGCCGTGCAGAAGTCCACCGGCTCCAGCGAGCAGGCCCAGATAGTCCTGGAGCAGGACATCGCCGCCCTCAAGGAGACGATGCGCCAGGCCGGGATGACGGCCACCCAGATCGACTCCCTGACGGCCGCGTACGCGCGGGTGCCGGAGACCGTGACCACGAAGGTCCTGGACCCGGGCGCGCAGCAGACCGTCCGGGACCTGGAGGCGGTGCAGAAGGCGGTGGCCAACGTCCCGCCGGGCAAGACCGTCACGATCAAGGCGCCCAGCGAGGCCGCGATCCAGGACCTGGAGGCGGTCGGCTACAAGGTCGAGAAGCTGCCGGACGGCAAGCAGGTCAAGATCACGGTGCCGACGAACGATGCCTTCGACGGCGCCACCCGGATCCAGCAGGTGATCAACAACATCAGCGGCCGGCAGGTCAAGGTGACGGTCTTCCAGGACTACGTCACGACCAGCAGCGGGAAGTCACTGCCGATCCAGCAGGCGTGGGGCGGGATCACCGGCATGGCGTACGGCGGGATGACCGCCGCCGCGAACGGGCTGACCACGCGCGAAGCGGGGTTCTCCTCCCGGCCGATCCTGTGGGCTGAGGCCGGGCGCGAGGCGTACATCCCGATGGACCCGCGCAAGCGGGGCCGGGCCGAGTCGATCCTCGGCCAGGTCGCCAGCGAGTTCGGGCTGCGGCTGATCCCGGGCGCCTCGGCCCGGGACCTGATCCCGGCCCGCCAGCTCGCCCCGGTCGGCGCCGGCGGCGCGGGCAGCTACGACCAGTCCCGCACCACCAACTTGCACCTGCACGGCGCCCGGATGACCGAGGGCGAGCAGGCCGCCGCCCTGATGCGGCTCCTGGACTTCTACGGCTGACAGGAGGTGACGGACAGTGGGATACACACCCGGACAGGTCCTCGGCCGGACCGTCACCCTCGGCACGCTGGTCCTCGGCCAGGTCGACGACGCCGGGACCGCGTGGACGGTGGGCCCGGCCGGCCTGCGCGGCTGGGACGGATCCCCGGTGCGCACGCAGTACTCGGACCGGGCTCAGGACCACGGCGCCTGGGCCGGGCCGACCTACCTGGCGGCCCGGCCCATCACGATCTCCGGCACCGTCACCGCCCCGGACCTGGCCACCCTGGACGCCGCCCAGGACCAGCTGTCCGAAGCAGCGGCCCTGACCGACACCCTGCTCGTCGTCGGCGAGAGCGTCCCCAAGCAGGCCCTGGTGCGGCGCTCCGGCGAGGTGCTGTGGCGGATGGAGACCGACCGGATCGCCTCGTACAGCCTGATGCTCACCGCGGCCGACCCGCGCCGCTACTCCACCACCCTGCAGCAGGTGTCGGCGGGCCTGCCGGTGTCCACCGGCGGCCTGACGCTGCCGATCACGGTGCCGATCACGATCACCGCCGGATCGACATCGGGAGCGCTGACACTCACCAACGCCGGGCTGATCGGCACCCGGCCCGTCTATACGCTGACCGGCCCGGCGCCCACGCCGACGGTGCTGACCCAGTACCAGGACGGCAGATCCGACGCCCTCCTGTACTCCGACTCCCTGGCGGCCGGCGACACGCTCGTCATCGACGTGGACGCGCGCACCGTCACCCTCAACGGCACGGTCTCGCGCCGCCGCTACCTGTCCGGCACGTGGCCGGAGATCCCGCCCGGCCAGTCCGTGCAGGTGAGCTGGACTGCCGCCGCCTACGACCCCGCTGCTGTGCTGACGGCCACGTGCCGGTCCGCCTGGATGTAAGGAGGGCCACGTGGCCACCACCCCGACCGACCCGACGTGGCTGCCGACGATCAGCTACGACGAGGGCGAGCTGCGCAAGTTGGACTCCGCGATGGCGATGGCCGACGGCACCAGCGTCGGCTCCCGCGCCGGAGTGCGCCCGGGCGACCCGGGCCTGCTCGTCACCCTGTCCGCCGGCACCATCAACGTGTCCGCGGGCACCGCGATCGTCACCCGCGCCGGGCAGGGCGTGTACCGGGTGCAGATCCCCGCGGGCAGCCCCGGCACCCTCGCCGCCGCGAACGCGACCTTCAGCAGGATCGACCTGGTCTACGTGCGGGTGTGGGACACGAGCGTGGACTCCAGCGGGCTGCGCCGGGCCGACCTGGTCTACCTGGCGGGCACCGCGTCGGCGACCCCGGTCGCCCCGTCCCCGGGCGCGACGGAGATCTACCTGCCGCTGGCGACGATCACGGTGCCTTCGACGGGCGGCGGCGGCACCGGCTCCGCGACCGTGTCGACCGCGGTGCGCCCGTACACGGTCGCCCCGGGCGGGATCCTGCCCACCACCTCGACCGCGGAGCCCTCCTCGGGCGGGCCCGGGCAGGTCTTCTACGACGCCGACACAGACTCCTTCCGCTACTTCAAGGCCAACGGGACAACGAAGGCCAGCTTGCTGGACTCGCTCGGCGGCTCCCAGATCGGCAAGATCGCCTACGCCCGGAAGAACGCCAACCAGCAGGTCATCAACAGCTCCTCGCCCGGCAACGACTCCGACCTGTTCCTGCCCGTACTCGCCAACAGTGTCTACATCGTGCACGCCGTGCTGTTCCTCCTCGGCGACACGAGCGGCGACTTCCGGGTGAAGTTCGCCGCACCCACCGGGGCCACCTTCTCCTGGTCTGCGATCGGCCAGCCCACCACCGCCAGCAGCAACGCCGGGTCGGTCAACACCATCCGCCAACAGGTAGGCGACCAGGCCGACTTCGGCACCGTCACCGGCACCGTCGCCACCGTCGCCGTCATCGACGGCCTGCTGCGCGTCAGCTCGACCGCCGGGAACCTGCAGATGCAGTGGTCGCAGGCCACCGCGAACGCCAACCCCACCACCCTGTTGACGGACTCCTACATGTCGATGGAGCGGGTGGCGTGACCTCCGGCACGCCGTACCTGCTGACCTGGCTGGCCGTCGACCTCGCGTCGGGCCGCATCGCCGAGGACCTCCCCGCGCTGACGCTGTCGCCGCCGCTGAGCCGCCGCCTCGGCGCCTCGACCTCGTCCACCTTCGCCCTCTCCATGGCCGGCGCGCCCCCGGAGTGGACGGCCGCCACCGACCCGGGCCGCACCGCCCTCGTCGCCGTCGACCCAGCCACCAGCCTGCCTATCTGGTCCGGCGCGGTCCTGCCCCGCACCGGCGGCTCCGGCCCGACCGTCCGCCTCGCCGCCGCCACCATGGAGGCCTACCTGGACCGCCGCTACCCCGGCGCCGTCCAGGCCACCGCCACGGACATCAGCACGGTGATGCAGCAGGTCGCCACCCCGGCGCTCACCCAGGGACCGGCACTGGCCCTGGACGTCACGGCGTCCGGCACGCTGACGGACTACGCCGTCCTCGACTCCGACGACAAGAGCATCGGCTCATGCCTGGGCGAGCTGGCCGGCCTGGACGGCGCCCCGGAGTGGACGGTGGACACC
This sequence comes from Kitasatospora sp. NPDC004272, assembly GCF_053603035.1. Taxonomy (NCBI): domain Bacteria; kingdom Bacillati; phylum Actinomycetota; class Actinomycetes; order Kitasatosporales; family Streptomycetaceae; genus Kitasatospora; species Kitasatospora sp. NPDC004272. The sequence continues at coordinate 57,330 of NZ_JBSGET010000004.1, forward strand.
GTCTGGGCGGACGCCGGGCAGACCGCGGTGCAGTGGGTGCTGCGGATCCGGCCGACCATCGGCGTCCAACTCGCCCCTCCCGGGGCGTGGTTCGACTTCCCGGGCTGCGTCAGCGACTACTCCCTCACCGAGTCCTACGAGAACGGCCGGGGCGCCACCAGCGTCCTCGCCCGCGGCGAGGCCGACGGCTCCTACCGGATCACCTCCGCCCCCCACGTGGCCACCGACCTGCTCACAGCCGGCTGGCCGCTGTGGGAGCACCGCTACCAGCCCGCCTCCGGCATCCAGACCACCGGACAGCTCGACGCCCACGCCACAGCGGCGCTGGCCCTGCTCGGCACCGGCAGCCGGGCCTGGACGGTGGAGGCCGTCGCCTCCCAGGCCCCGCGGCTCGGCTCGGACTGGGGGCTGGGCGACTCGATCGCCCTGCACGTCGAATCCTCGCCCCGGCACCCGCAGGGCACCGAGGTGTGGGCGCGCGTGTACGGCTGGGACCTGGACCCGGCGCAGGACAAGGTCACCCCGATCCTGCTGGAGGGAGCCTGATGGGCATCGTGCAGGACCAGATGCCGCCGACCCCGCAGACGATGTGGCAGGCCATCAGGCAGCTGCAGCGCCAGGGCGTGGAGCGGGCGGCCCGGCTGATGAGCGTCCTGCGCCGCCAGGACTCCAGCGTCGCCGCGACGCTGGGGACGTCGTGGGCGTGGATGGACCTTGCCGGTACGACGGTGGTGTCCGAGGACGCGGTGGCCGGCACGGGGCTCGCACGGCCGTACATCCCCATGATGCCGGCACCGGCCCGCTACACCGACTGGCTCGCCTCGACCTCGTCCACCTTCGAGGACATCCACCGCTTCACGATCAAGAAACACCAGGCCTACGCGTACATCAGCCTCGGCTACACCTCGGACCTCGCCGGCACGACCGGGACCGTCCAGGTCACCGTCAACGGCACTGTGACCGGCTCCCTGCCCGTCACCTTCCTCATCGCCGCCGCGACCATCGGACCCTTCGTGCTACCCGGCCCGCTGCTCGGCCAGGTCGAGATCCGCGTCCAGGCCCAGCGCACCGCGGGCACCGGCGCCGTCCGGTGCGCGGTGCTCGCCGCCTCCCAAATCCAAGCCTAGGAGCCCGTAGTGACCACCCCGTCCGGACCGCCCGGATCCGCCGACGTCACCCTACCACTGCCGCTCAGCGAGCAGCCCGACCCCGCAGATGCCCCGCAGCCCGACCCGGGCCCCCAGATCTCCACGGGAGAGCCCCTTGCCTGACATACCCCGCCGCCGCCCGCGCTCCCGCCTGGCCGCCTGGGCCGCGCTCGCAGCCGTGGTAGTGCTCGCCGCCAGCGTGCTGCCGGCCGGTGCGACCGCGCCCGCGGCGACGCAGGTCCTGCCGCCGATCGACGTGAGCCAGCACCTGCGGATCATGCCGCTCGGCGACTCCATCACCGCAGGCGTGGGCAGCAGCACCGGGGACGGCTACCGGTGGGAGCTGGCCCGGTACATGGTGGACGTGCAGCAGCTCTCGACCGCCAATTACGTCGGCTCGATGTCGAGCGGCCAGGAGCCCAACCCGCGCCACGAAGGGCACAGCGGCTGGCGGATCGACGACCTGACCGCGCAGATCGACGGCTGGATGGCGACGTACCAGCCGGACGTGGTGCTGCTGCACATCGGCGTCAACGACGCGCTGCAGGGCGCCGACGCCACGGCGATGACGTCCCGGATGCAGGCGCTGCTGGGCCGGATCCTGGCGGACTCCCCGGCGGTGCGGATCGTCGTGGGCGACGTGATCGCGCCGTGGTACGGCACGGGGCGGGACGTCGCGAGCATGGCCGTCCAACGCTTCGACACACTGCTGCCGGGCATTGTGGCGGCGGCCGGGCCCCGGGTGACGCTGGCGCGCATGTCCGCCGCGATCCCGTCCGCGCTGCTGACCGACGGCCTGCACCCCGGGGACACCGGCTACCGCTACATGGCGTGGGTGTGGTGGCGCTGCATGGGCCCGCTGCTGTCCGCGGACGGCATCACCCGCGCCGGAGTCGACCCCCTGCCCGTGCCGATCCCGCAGAACACCCTCTGCCCGAGCTGAGGAGAACCGATGACGTACGGCGTCGACTACCCCTGGACCAAGCCCGCCCCGGCCGCGCTGGCCACCGCGGGCGTCAGCTTCGTCATGCGCTACCTGTCCACGGACCCGTCGAAGAACCTGAGCCGCAGCGAGGCCAACTCGCTCGCCGCCGTCGGGATCTGGTGCGGCGTGGTCTGGGAGACCACCGCTGGCCGGGCCCTGGACGGCCGGGCCGCTGGGGCTGCGGACGCCCGTGAGGCCGTCCGCCAGGCCGCCGCGTGCGGCATGCCGGACGGCAGGCCGGTGTACTTCGCGGTCGACACCGACACCACCTGGTCGAAGGTTGAGCCGTACTTCCGGGGCGTGCGCGACGTGCTGCGCGCCGAGCAGGTCGGCGTGTACGGCGGGATCCGCATCGTCGCGGCCGCCGCCGACTCGGGCCTCGCCTGCTGGTACTGGCAGGCCGAGGCGTGGTCCGGCGGCCGCTGGGAGCCGCGCGCGCACATCCGCCAGGCCGGGATGACCCGGATCGGCGGCGTCCAGGTCGACAACAACACCGCGGTGACGGGCGACTTCGGGCAGTGGATGCCCGGCCGTACCCCCACCGCCATCACCGAGGAGGACGAGTTGGCTACCACCCTCTCCCAGGAGCGCTCCGACCAGTGGAACAGCATGATCTGGGGCCTCAAGAACACCTGCGAGGCCACCCAGCGACAGGTGACTGCGCTGCAGGGCGCCGTCACCGCGCTCTCCGGGCTGCTGGCCTCGCAGCAGGACGGCCTGACGGCCGAACAGATCACCGAGGCCGTCCGCCAGGGCATCAAGGACGGCTTGGAGCACGACCTCGTGCACGTCCAGGTCGACATCGCCGGGGCCAGCACCACCGCCCCGGCCGCACCGAAGACAACCTGACTGGTGGGCATGCGCGACCGTTCGGCGTCGCCTACCGAGTGGTGCACCTGGTGGGACGACATGGTCCAGCTCACCCCGGACATCGTCTGCGGCTGGCCGTCCGCCGAACCCGAACCGAACCCGTGGTTCTGGCACTGGTGCCCGACCAACGACCGCTGGCAGGGCGCCAGCACCGCGAACCACACGCTCGTCGCCCGCGAGCCGCTGCACCTGGAGCCGTCACTGCTGTGGAAGTGCTGCGGCCTCCACGGCTGGGTGCGCGACGGCCAGTGGATCAACGCCTGAACCCCCGTCAACCCTGGAGGTACTTCATGTCCGGTCCCATCGAGACCAAGGTCAAGGTCGCCACCGTCGGCGCCTACCTCGGATCGACCGGTTTGCTCGCCGGCCTCACCGCCGTCGAGGACCAGCCCAGCCTCGTCAGCGTGCTGCCCGGCTGGCTCGCCCCGTTCGTCCTGTCCGCCATCCCGACCGCGATCACCTTCGTGGCCGCCTACCGGGCCCGACACACGCCGCGATCCGACGCGGACGCCCGCGCGGCGTCCGACACCAAGGGCGTGTGACGTGAGTGCCGCGGGGGCTTGGTACCGGCGGAGAGTGGGCCTCCGCGGCACTGCCCTGTGGGCCACCGGAGCGGGCTGGATCGCGTACGGGATCGGCATCATCACCGACCCGCGGTACGGGGTCCAGCGCGGCGTCCAGGTGCTGACGTCGATCTGCCCGCTGCCGTGGTGGGGCCTGCTGTGGATCTTGTGCGGGCTCACGGCCGCCGTCACCTCGGTGCGCCGACCCGGCAGAGACGTGGTCGGCTTCGCCGGCGCCGCGCTGCCCCCGATGACCTGGGCCGGGGCCTACGTCCTGGCATGGGCCACAGGCAACTACCCGCAGGCGTGGACGTCCGTCCCGGCCTGGTGCGCGCCGCTGACCCTGCTCGGGGTCGTGGCCACGATGTCGGCCCGGTACACGGCGGCCCTGCGCCGCATCCGGGCCCTGGAGATGGAGCGTGCGGATGGACCCCAGTAGCGACGGGGTGTGGGGGGCGGTCGCAGTGGCGGCCGCCACGCTCGGATCGGTTCTGGTCGCCAAGATCTCCCGGCCCCGCGACCACGAGGACGAGGAGCAGAAGACGCCGTCCCCGACGGTCGGCGACCTCACCACGATCGCCGGGCTCGCCCAAGAGATGATTCGGCTCCGCGGCCGCGTGTCCGAACTGGAGTGCGAGCAGACTTCCCTGCAGAGCGCCCTGACAGCCCAGCAGGAGCACTCCCGACTCCAGGACGAGCGCACCGGCGCGCTGCGCCGGTACATCCGGCGACTGGAGACCGCACTGCGCGACCTCGGCGCGGCCGTACCGGATCCAGACCCCGCCGACTTCCACCTGATCCGGGGCTCGTGATCCCGCGTTCCCATACTTCACCCCACCCGGCTCCGGCCGGGTGGGGCTGCTTCGCCGTTTCCCGCGCCCGGCGTCAGGTCGTGGGTAGGCGGTAGACCATGGCGGAGCGGTCCCCGCGCACCACGCTGCGCTCAAGGTGAACGGGCTGGCCGTCCGGGTCAGCGTAGATGCGGTGCACCTCGAGGACGGGGGCGCCGAGCCGGGTCGACAGGGCCTGCGCCTCGTCGTGGCTCGCGGGCCGTGCGGCGAGGGTGTCCGTCGCGGTCACTGGGCCGATCCCGATGCTGGCCATGCGCCGCTCGACCGGCTGGCCGGCGAGCGGGCCCTCCTCCGGGAGCATGACCGGGGTGCCGCTGACGATCTGGCCGGGCTCCCAGCACGTGGCCACCCGCACGGTGCGCCCGGCCTCGCGCAGAATGTACTGGGTTTCGTACAGCCGATCGCCCGGGGCGACCCGCAGGAGATGCGCGATGGCGTGGTCGGCGGCCACGGGCCTGGTCCGGGACGACCACTCCCCGGCCGGGCCGGCCATCTCCTCCTGCGCCCGCAGTGGCTGCGCCACCGGCCGGGCGGCGGGGCCGTTGCGCTCAATCCGGCGCCGCTGCTCCGGGCGCCGGACGACCAGGCGGGCGCCGGGCTGGCCGTGGAGGAGGAACTCGGAGACGAGGATCCCGCGGGCGGCGGCCATCGTGCTGGAGGCGACGCCGTAGTCGGCGCACAGCTGGCGGTGGCTGGGGAGGCGTTCACCGGGGGCCCATTCGCCCTCGAGGATCCTGCGGCGGAGGTCGTCTGCCAGGGTGACGTAGGTCCACGGACCCGCCGGACGCCGCTCCCTGGCCAAGACGCGTTCTCCCTATGCCGCACCGCCCCGTTCCGAGTCAGCTTTCCCGGTGCGGCCCGAGTGGGCAAACTGTTCTGTAGCAGTTTACTCAGGGTGACAAACCGCCACCTGACGTGCCCGGGAGAGCGCAGTGGACCACGAGCCCGACCATCTGGCCATCACGCTACCTGGCGTCCCGGGCGCGGTGCCCGTAGCGCGCCGCCGGGTCCGCGGAATCCTGGAGGGACGCGGGGTGCCGCCGGGCGTCGTCGACGACGCGGTGCTGGCCGTCAGCGAGTTGGCCACCAGCGCGGTGCACCGTCAGCCCGCGGCCTTCTCGCTGCAGCTCAAGCTGCGTGGCGCCCGCATCCGGATCGAGGTGCACCACAACGGTCTGACCAGCCAGTCGCCGGTGGGGGAGCCCGACTTGGACGAGGGGCGCAGGATCAGCCTCGCGGTCCTGGCGGGCGTGGCCGAGATCGGGCACAGCATCGATGCCGCTGGCAGCCTGCTGTGGGCCGAACTGCGCAGCCCAACGGGCCTGTCCGACGGAAATGTCTAAGTAATACGCCGGTCCAGACTCTTCGGCAGAGGCCGCAGGCCCGGCGCCTTCCGCATCCTCGCGGACACGCTGCGGTCTGCGGTCGCTCTGTCTTCAGCTCCCGGTCGCCGGGGGTTCCGCTGCTGCGCCGCCGCGGGTGATCAGGTAGAAGTTCGTCGGCACCGGCCAGCCGGGCTCACCGTGGTGCTCCTCGTTGAGGCGGCGCGCTGCGGCACTGTAGCTGGTGGCGAGCCCGTCGTCGGAGATGCGTAGGCCCGGCGGGATCTGGCGGGGGCGGCCGTCGTCGTAGGTCCCGGTGGTGTGCCGCAGGGTGACGAACAGCGCCTGGTTCGCGGGATGGTCCGGTCCGGCGACGAGGTGCTCGGCGACGACCTGGCGGCGCGCGGGCAGCCACAGCCGGAGCGCCGCGCGCGCGGTGCGCCCGAGCGGGACGGTGCGCACCGTCGCCTCGGTGCGGCCGGGCGGGTCGAAGCGCAGCGTGATGTGGGAGCAGTCGGGTGCGAGGTCGGTGGTGTCGGCGCGGGACAGGCCGTAGGGTTCGACGCCGGTGTCCCAGAGGAGTTCGAGGACGGCGAGTTGGCGCAGCCGGAAGCGTTCGCGGCGGGTGTCGCCGTAGGGGATGCTCAGGGCGCGGCGCAGGGCGCGGTGGCCGTCGGGTTGCAGGGGGGTTCGGGTGTGTTTGCTCCAGGGGCGTTGTCCGCGTTGCTGCCACCAGTACGGGGGGTGGCCGGCGGCGTGATTGAGGTCGGCGAGGCCGTCCATGAGGGCGCGGGTGGTGGCGGGGGTGAGGGGGCGGCCGTTGGGGCGGGTGCGGTAGGCGCCGGCGGCGGCGCGGCCGAGGAGGCTGGCGGGGTTGGAGGGGTGGCCGATGGTGGTGTCGGCCAGGAGGTCGGTGAGGGTGGCGAGTTGGTGGGGTTCGCAGTCGGCGGTGGCCCGCTTGAGCATGGCGACGACGGTGCGCAGGCGTTCGGTGCGGGTGGTGGAGGTGGTGATGGCGGGGTCGGCGGCCGCGCGGTGCTGCAGGGCGTCGAGTTCGAGTAGCAGGGTGTCGGGCGCCGTGGTCATGGGTGCCAGCGTACGGTCCGGCGGGGCGGGGCTGTAGCGGGCGCGGATAGCCGGGGCGGTGTGGTTCTCTGGGGTGGCGTCAGGAAGCGAGGGTGCCGGCCGTCTTGGTGTGGGCGTGGGGGACGGGGGTTGAGGAACATCGGAACGAAAACTGGCGCTAAGCCTTCTCCGCTCTCCGGAGCCCGTTGACCTGCGGTTCCTTGGTGGTTGAACCTTCGGCGGTCGTGTTGATCAACTGCCTGGAGGTCCGGGGTGCCGGTCGAGTTTCTGACGGATGAGCAGGCCGCGGGGTACGCGGCGTTCCGAGGGGCGCCCGCCCGCGCGGAGCTGGAGCGGTTCTTCTTCTTGGACGACGCGGACCGGGAGCTGGTGGAGGCGTACCCCGAAGCCATCGAGCAGGCCCACGCCGCCCTCGACGCCCTCCGGGCCGACGACATCCCCGGGCCCCGCCCCGTACCGTCTGACCGAGCGGCACTCTGATCACAGAGCGCTACTTGTCACTTCGCGGCAGCTTCGGGAGAACAGGGCCCAGATAACAGGGCCGCTTCACGCAGCGTGCGGAAGGCGTCCCCGCAGGTCGCGCTCAGTGATACCACAGATAATAGGGCGTTATCTGTAGGAAGGCTTCACAGCTGCCCCAGCGCCGACAGACCGTCAGCCGCCCACCAGCGGCGATCCGGGCTTAGCGCCAGTTTTCGTTCCGATGTTCCTCGACCCCCGGGACGGAGCCCCCGACGATCGCCCAGACCTTCTTGCCGCCGCTCTCGGGGATCACGCCCCAGCGCTGACCGGTGAGGTGGTGAACCAGCGCCAGACCGCGCCCGCCTTCGGTGCCGTCGGCGGCGTTGTCGTTGACGTCAATGAGGACGGGCATCGCGCAGGAACCGTCGCGCACCATGAGGCGGACGGTGACGCCGGCGATCAGCTCGACCCCGAGCTCCAGGCGCCGGCGGCAGCTGGTCTTGACGGCGTTGGTGACGAGCTCGCTGACGACCACCATGGCCGCGTCGACGAGATCGGCCAGGCCCCAGCGGATCAGGTGGTCGCGCACCAGGCGCCGGGCGGTGCCGACGGAGGCGGGTTCGTAGGGCAGGGCCCACAGCTGGGGTGCCGGGGCGGGGGCGGGGCGCGGCGGGCCGGATGGGTGTCGGTGTACCAGGCCTGTGTCGGGGGTGGTCATCGTGCGCTCCTCGGGGAGAGTCGCCGTGCCGGGTGCGGGGCTACCAGGTGTCGCCGATGAAGGTGAGGGTGCTGGTGCAGAACAGCAGTGCGCGGGTGCGGGCGGCGGCGGGGAAGTCGAGGGGGGTGGTGAAGTTGCCGGTGATCTGGAGGACTTGGCGGGTGCGGTGGGCGGTGCGGCGCCAGTCGCGGGTGACGGCGAGGGAGCCCTGGTACCAGAGGCCGCTGGGTCCGGTGGTGCGGAGGAGCTGGTTCTCGCCGTCGAGGAGGATGCTCCAGCCCGGGTGCGGGTCGGCGGCGTTGTCGAAGTCGTGCTGGCCGCGCCAGCCGTCGGCCGGGCTGGGAGGAAGCGCCCCCAGTCCGGCCGGGTAGACGATGGTGGGGCGGCCGTGGAGGAGTTCGGGCCAGGGGAGGAGTCCGCGGTAGGAGCGGTGCAGCATCTCGCCGGTCACGGGCACCTCGTACGGGGTGCTGGGCGGGCGGCGTCGATGAGCTGGCGCAGGCCGGTGTAGTAGACGCCCTTGTCGGTGACCGCGGGGATGATCGTGGCGAGGTGGCCGGTCAGGACGGGGAACTCGGCGGGGTCGAGGGAGGCGAGGGCCTGGCGGGTGGTGGACTGGGGGACCTTGGGGTCGCGGTGGTTGACGTTGCTGGCGGCGCCGAGGGTGAACAGGTACAGGCGCCGGTAGGTGGCGATCGCCTCGTCGGGGCTCATGCCGGCGGCGATGCAGTGCGCGAGCTGCGGCTCGACCAGGCGGCGCAGCATCTCGTGGCCGAGCCAGGGGCGGTTGCCGCGCAGGGCGACGAGTCCGGGGTGGCTGGCGAGGAGGTCGTAGAGGGCCCTGAAGCGCTGTTCGGTGGCGGTGGCCCAGTCGGTGTCGGTGGGGATCTCGGGCAGGCGGGTGGCGAGCTGGTCGAGGACCAGGTCCTGGAGGCCGGCGATGTCTCCGCAGCGGCGCTGCAGGGAGGCGACGGAGATGCCGAGCGCGGTGGCGAGAGTGCGGAAGGAAAGAGCGCCAGGTCCGTCCTGATCGACGATCAAAAGTGCTTGTTCGGCGATGTGTTCGGGCGTAGCGCGGTCAAGAGCGTCCGATTGCCTTGGCATGCGGGACAGCGTACGGTACACCGTACCTGTCACGGTAGGCTCACGCGCCCTTACGGAGGCGAGATGACCCGCACCACGGCCCTCGACCCGCTGTTCAACGCGGTCGACGACACCCGCTTCACCGACCGGCACCTGGCCGCGCTCGCGGCTGGCACCCTCGCAGCTGTCCGCGTCCCCGACTTCCTCTCCCCGCAGGTCTGCGCCGCCGCGATGGCGGCGATGGACCGGCTGCCCACCGCCGACTACGACCCGGCTCGGGTGCCCACCCCGATCGTCCGGTTCGGCCCGGCGCTCAACGACTACCGGCTGCCGGACGGCGGCCTGGACTTCGACCGGTACTGGCCGGCCGCTGACGCCGCCCGGGCGGCCTGGCAGCGCGCCGGGATGCGCCCGGACCCGATAGCCATCGCCCTCGAGCGCCTCGGGTCCGCCTGGGGCGCGGCGGTGACGGCGGCGACGATCGCCGGGCGGCCGGTGTTCGGCGGCACCCTGCGCGAGATCAACGCCGGGGCGCTGATCCACTTCGACGACATCAACCGGGAGTTCCCCACCACCGCCTTCGACCAAGAGGTGATCGCCCAACTCGCCTTCAACGTCTGGGTGTCGGTCCCGGCCGCGGGCGGGCAGACCACGGTGTGGCGGCACCGCTGGGAGCCCGCCGACGAGATGTACCGGCAGGACTACGGCTACCGCGGCGAGACCGTGGCGCACTGCCAGTCCGTCAGCCTCACCCCGCAGCTCGGCGACGGGCTGCTGTTCAACCCCGCGAACTTCCACGCGGTCGAGAAGTCCTCCCCGGGGGGCCGGCGGATCGCGTTCGCGTTCTTCCTCGGCCTGACCACCACCGGCCAGCTCATCGCGTGGTCGTGACCCTCTTTCACCAGGAGCAGCACAGTGCACGAGCTCACCTACGGCGACGTGAAGTCGGCCGCGGACCGGATCGCCGGCGCGGTGCGCCCGGTCGTCCTGGCCCAGGCGGACCCGGGCGCCATCCGCACCGCCCACCGCGACCCCCTCGACGACCGGCCCCAGCAGGACGCCGAGGTGTGGTTCGCGCTGGAGCACATGCAGCACACCGGGTCGTTCAAGGCCCGCGGCGCGATCAACTTCCTGGCCGCGCACCGTGACGCCGGCACCCTGCCCGAGGTCGGCGTGACGATCGCCTCCGGCGGCAACGCCGGCCTCGCCTGCGCGTGGGCCGCGCAGCAGCAGGGCATTCCCGCCACCGTGTTCCTGCCCGAGACCGCCCCGGCGGTGAAGGTGGCGCGGCTGCGCGGCTACGGCGCCGACGTGCGCCTGGTCGGCTCCGAGTACGCGGAGGCGCTCGCGGCGTGCGAGGAGTTCGCGGCGGCGACCGGCGCGCTGGCCTCCCACGCCTACGACCACCCGCTGATCGCCGCCGGCGCCGGGACGCTGCTGGACGAGATCCGCCAGCAGCTCCCGGACCTGGACACCGTGGTGGTCGCGGTCGGCGGCGGCGGCCTGTTCGCGGGCGTGGCAACGGCCGCCGCGCACCACGGCGTGCGCGTCGTGGCGGTGGAGCCGGAGAACTGCCGGGCCCTGAACGCCGCGATCGCCGCCGGCCACCCGATCGACGTGCCGGTCGACTCCATCGCGGCGGACTCCCTTGGCGCCCGCCGCACCTCCGCCGCCGCCCTCGCCGCGGCGCAGCAGGGCACCGTCCACTCGGTCCTGGTCGACGACGCCGAGATCGTGCGGGCCCGGCAGGCGCTGTGGGACCACCGGCGCATCGCGGTCGAGTACGGCGCGGCCACCGCGCTGGCGGCGCTGACCTCCGCCGACCGACACGTGCCCTACCGGGACCTGCCGCGCCGCCCGGCCGCCCCCAGCCGCAGCTACCGGCCCGGGGCGGGCGAGAAGGTGTGCGTCGTGCTGTGCGGCGCGAACACCGACCCGAGCGACCTGGTGGCCGCCGGGCACTGATCCGAGGGCGAAGGACGACTTGCGGGGTTCGGCCGACCGGCCGGACCCCGCAGTTGTACGGGGCGGCTCTTGGACGTGAGCATGGGGGCCTCTCCGGCACGCCGTCGGGCGCGCGGACGCGGTCAGGGAGGCAGCTGCCTCGACCTCCGCTTACGCGGAGAGGAGTTGACCCCCGCGCGTGCGGGGAAGGTCGTGGGTGCAGTGATCGCGGTCAGAGGTGGCGCAACCGGCCGTCGGGGCGGTCGACGCCGAAGATGAACTGCAGGCCGGCGCGCAGCGCCGGGTCCGGCTCGGCATTCACACGGTCGATCCACTCCTGCCGTCCGTCCTTGGCGAACATCTCGGCGGCGGCGGCGTCGAAGCGCAGCTCGAAGCGGGCCATCCCGAAGTCGGACGGGCTCATGCGCAGAATCGTGTCGACGCTGGTGAGGCGCTGGTGCAGCGGCTGTGCGACGAGCACCCAGGTCCCGTGCTCGGCGGACACGAAGTCGTGTCCCAACGACGGGTGCACCGGGTCCAGCACGGGGATCTCATGCCCCGGTTCGCCCGGCTGCAGAGGCGGCCGGTCGGGGTCGAGCAGGGCACCGTCCAACGGGTGGTTGACGAACCGGCCGACCTCCCCGGTCAGCTCGAAGGCCGTCCGCTCGCCGTCGGGTCCGGTGAGGTAGTGCCGCATGTGCTCGTGCATGCGCTGCTGCCGGATGAAGCCCCGGAAGCGTCGCGCGTGCTCGACGGCCTCGGGGTCGGACGGGTCTGGGTGGTGCCAGCACGTGAAGGCGGTGGGGATGAACCGGCCGCTCTCCGGCGACTCGATGCACTCCCAGTACGTCGCCATGGTGAAGGGTTCCATGCCGGGATTGTCGCAGCGGGGTGTGACAGCCGTACCCAATACGCGAGTTCAGCTGACAGCACCGTGGACGGCTTCCTGGAAGACCTCGAGCAGGTCCTCGTGGTCGCGGTGGTGGGTGAGCTGAAACTGGCGGACGGCGCCGCCGCGCTTGATGGACTCCACAGGGACGGGAAGGCCGGCGGGCCAGCGTCCGGCGCGCTCGCCCTCCACGAGGATGCGCCGGAACGAGGCGGTGGAGCCGCGGAGGTTGTCGGTGTCGAGCTCGTCGCGCAAGTCCTGGGCGGAGAGCAGGCCGTCGCGGTCGGGATGGGCGAGCAGGCGCAGGACCTGCCTGGCACGGGACGGGAGCCGGCGGTAGTACGCCCGGGCGGACGCAACGGTCCACTGGGGCGGCTCGACTGTGATGGCCTCGCGGTGGCGCTCGAGGAAAGGGGCGAGCAGCGCCAGATCCTCGGCGGTCGGGTCGATGATGCGAATCTCCACTCCGGGAGGCTAGCCCGGTTCTTACAACAAAAGCCAATAAAGCCAATCCGTAAGACTGGTGGCGGGTACGGCGCTACGCTGGGCCCGCGGTCGGCCTTCGCGTCGCCCGCTTCATCGTCCCTGGAGGGATGTCCGGCCGCTCGGCCGGCGCTGCGCCGCGAGCACGCGGTGCTTCGACGTACCTTCAGGAGGCTGCGGTGGAGAGCGTGTTGACCCGGGACCTGGTCCGGCTGGCGATGGAGTCGATCGACCGGCTGGGCACCGCCGAGGAGCTGCCCGACCCGGTGGTGCTGGAACTGCCCGGCACCCTGCCGGTCACACGCGGCCGGACGGTCGAGTGGCACCCGCTGACCGCCCTCGCGGTGGCCGGGCACATCTGCCAGCACTGGGCCCAGGGAGAGGGACCGCGCGGGCCGTTCGTGATCGAGGACGGCGAGTCGGCGTCCGGCTGGGCGACGTTGGCCTCCTACGGCACGCTGCGCACCGGCTCGCGGCGGCTGCGGGCCGGCGGCGGCCCGTGGGCGGAGACCGGGATCTGGATCACGGAGCTGTGCGGACACCGCCACTGCAACGAGCCCGCACCGGCCGGGCCGGGCTCGCGCTGCCCGGGCCACTTCGCCGACCCGGACCCGAGCGGCAAGCAGGGGCGGCACTGGGCGAACCTCGCCGCGCGGGCCTGGCAGGAGCGCTACGGCGCCGAGGGCCCCGAGCACCCCCGCCGGGTGGAGGAGCGCCGCTCGTGGCTGGTGGTGGAGGCGACGGCCGCCGGCGGGATGTCCGCGCAGGCGGTGGCCACCGCGACCGGGCTGGCCGTGGACGCGGTGCAGGAGATCGTCCAGCGGCCGATCGTGTGGCCCGGCACCCGCCGTCCCGGGACGGCGTAGCGGACACGATGAAGGGACGGCACCCAGTAGGTGCCGCCCCTTCACCGGGGTGCCTCGGCCCCGCGCCCCCTTCCCGGGGGAGTGTGTGCGCCAGGGCCGACGTACCCAACGAGCACGGAACCGTCCGGGAAGACCGCTCCGCTGCCTGGTGAACGAGGCGTCCGCCGCAGGGGTTACGGGTGCTGCGCGGCTCCTGGGCCAGGGCCGGCCGCCGTGGTGGAGTGGGCCGGTGGACTGGGAGACGCGCCTGGGTGCCTGGGCGGCGGTGGCCGCCGTGCTGGTCGCGGTGTGGGCCCTGCTCGCCTCCAGCCGGGCGCTGGCCCGGGAGCGCCGGGCGGACTTCGAGCTGACCCACCTCGCGGAGCTCGCCGAGACGCTGGACGACCACTTCGGTCGGCACCCGTCCGCCAGGATCGCGGCGCGGGTGCGGATCATGCCCGCCGAGGTCGAACTCCCGCTCCTGCGCCTGTGGGTGACGGGTGGGGACATCGCCGACCCGGACCTGGAGGCGCGCTTCCCGAGGAACGCGGCGGGCGAGTTCGACTTCGGGGGCCTGGACGCGGTGGACTGGGTGTGCCGGGAGGGCCAGAAGGAGATCGACAAGGCGGTGGCACGGGTGCTGGAGGGGCGCCCCGGCTGGTGGGACTGGTTCCGGGGCAGGGTTCGGCGTCGGCGGGTGACCGGGTCGGACCGTTCCTGACCGCCTGTCGCCCGTTCGTGCGGGTTGTGTCCTCTAACAGTATTTAGAGGACACAACCGCGATAGGGTCGGATCATGGAATCCACCTCCGGCCAGGAACGATCGACGGACCTGCGCGAGAACCGGGACCTGAGCGACGACCCGAACACCGCCGCCAGGCTCGCCGAACTCGACCGCGGTCGCCCCGGCACCCCGGCGACCGCGCACCGCGCCGGCCCCCCGATCCCCGCCACCACCACCCACACCACCGAGACCGGCATGGCCGCCCGCGTGCTCACCGCGCACTACGGCCACGTCGACGCCCTGGTCGAGGAGGCGCGCGACGAATTCGCCGCCGACTTCGCACAGTGCCGCCTCGCCGGCTCGCACCAGGGCCCCGTCGACGTCACCGTCACCCTCGGCGGCGAGGGCCACCCCGCCGACTACACCACCGTCACCGCCGAGGTCGTCTGCGCCGACGTCCGCTGCTGCACCCGGGCCGCCGCCCGCGACTTCCTGCACGAGCTGCAGGACGCCCTGCACACCGCCGACAGCCACCTCGCGCGCGTCTCCACCACCCTGTTCAACGACGAGGACCCGGCCGCCGCCTGGGACCGCGAAGCCGTCACCACCGCCGCCGTCCTGCGCACCCTCATCGACACCCTCGAGCCCCACGCCGCACCCCGCCCCGCCACCGACCCGGCCGGCCAGGCCAGCGCCACCGACCGGGACCGGCGGTGAGCGGCGCCCGCGGGCTGCTGCCCGATCAGGTCCTCGACCAGGCCGCCGAGTTGCTGCTGGCCGCCGCCGACGCCGCCGTCCACGACGGCCGCGACACCTGGCTGCCCGGCCGCACCCGCGGCAGCAGCAGCCCCGTCGTACTGGACGACCCGGACCGGCCCACCGTGCTGATCGAGACCTGGGCCGACCGGCTGGAGGCCGTCAACACCTACCTCTCGCTCGTCGGCCCGGCCGCCGGCCGGACCTTCGCCGCCTGGCTCGCCGACGCCGCGCACCGGCACCGCTCCACCGTCGAGGCCGCGCGCAGCACCTGGCCCCGGGACGCGGAGGCCCGCGCCACCTGGGTGGAGCAGCACACCGACCAGCACGCCCTGGCCGCCGCCCGCGCACTGCTGGCGACCGCCGCCGCCCGCCCGGCCGCCGAGGTGACCCGGTGAGCGCCGCCGAGCAGTGGCCGCAGTACGGGCGCGACGCGGCCTCCGGCCGGGTGCTGACCGTCTCCGGGGCCGAGCACAGCACGGCCGAGGCCGACCGGTCGATCCCGGGCGGCTGGCCGATGGTCAACCACGGCCGCGGCTGGGAGCGGGACCGCGACCCGATGCGCATCGGGTACTCCCCGTACCCCACCGCCGAACCGGACCTCGACCGCACCCACCGGATCCTGCGGATGATCGCGGACGACACCCGCGCGCAGCTGGAGCGCCTCGGCGAGCCGGTGGCGGCCCTCGACGGCCGGCCGGACACGGCAGAGGCGCTGCTGCGCCGCCTGCTGGCCCGGATCGAGTCGTATGCGGCCCCCGCGGGCGCGCCCGGCCACCACCGGCCCGAGGACTGCCCCGAGCGGGTGTGGGTCGGCACCGCCGGCGAGCCGGAGGCCTACATCCACGGCCGGTGCGCGATGGCCGCACCCGCTGACCTCGAGGAGAACCGTGCCTGACCAGAGCAGCCTGCCCGCCACCGAGCCCGTCCCCGCGCCGGCGCCCGCGACCCAGTGCCCCCGCTGCCGGCGACACCCGGTCGCGGCGTTCCCCGGCGACACCGGCTCCGGCTCCCGGATCGCCCTCGACCGGACGGTGCGGATCTGCGGCGACTGCGGCGTCGACGAAGCCGTCCGGGACAACCGCGGCCTGCCGCCGATCCCGTACGGCGAGTGGCCGTACACCGGCGAGCTGCTGACGTGGACGAGCACCCGGTGACGGACCGCCAGGAGAGCACCGCGGTGCTGCAGTTCACCTGCGAGGTCACGGCGGACGACGTACGCGCGATGACGGACTTCGTGCTCGGCCGCGTCCTGCCGGAGATCGACGCCAACGACCGCCGCCGGCCGCCGGGCGAACCGGTCGCCGGGGCCCTCGACGCGGTGATCGTCGCCGTCCGCACCCAGGCCCTGCGCAGCCTCGCCGTCCTCCAGCAGGCCGACGCCGACCCGCTGCAGCGCACCGCGGCGCTGGTCCAGCTGGACAGCGCCTGGACGGCGCTGACCGCCGCCGCCGAGCACTGGAAGGCGGAGCCCGGGTTCGACACCGCGCGCTGGCGCCGCCCCGCCGCCACGCGCCTGTTCCCGGACCGGCTCGGCCCGATCGCCTGGGTGCCGGCCGGAAGCTGACCGTCCCTCACCCGCCCGGCCCCGGCCCCGTTCGCGCGCACGTGCGGCCGGGGCCGGGATCATGGAGGGGCGCGGGGACAGCGACTGGAGCGACCGAGATTGGAGAGTGTGCCGTGGAGGTGCTGCCCGCGCGGGCGACCGCCGACGACGACCTGGACGTGCTGGACGGCGAGCTGCTCGACGCCGAGCCGGACCAGCAGCTCGCGCTGCTCGGCGACCTGGACGACGAGCTCACCGACGAGGCCGCCGACGACCTGGCCGACGCCCGGCCGGAGCGCACCTCGAGCACGTACCGCGAGCAGTGGGCGTACTTCGAGCGGTGGTGCGCGGCGAACCGGCGCAACCCGGGCCCGAAGACGTCCGAGAAGGTGATGGTGTCGTACATCTCCCACCTGCGGCGCAACGGCGGCCGGAAGCGGGAGGACGGGACCTACCCCGGGGCCGCGGTGTCCTCGCTGCGCCTGGCGATGGCCGCGATCCGGGACCGCAACGCCCGCGCCGGCCACGAGAACTGGCCGCCGAAGAAGGCAACGGCCGAGCTGATCCGCAAGCAGGCCCGCCGCTTCGCCGGCGGGCCGGAGCAGCGGCCGGTCAAGTCCTCCCCGCCGCTGGACCGGGCGCGCATCACGCACCTGGGCGAGCACACCCCCGACGACACCCTCGACGGGCTGCGCGACCACCTGATCCTGCGCCTGGGGTACTGGACCCGGGCCCGCCGCTCCGAGCAGTCCAACTACCGCATCGACTCGTTGGCGTTCGAGGAGGTCGACCTCGAGGTGAAGGACGAGAGCGGCACCGTGGTGGGCACCCGGCGGGTGAGGCAGATGATCGCAGGCAAGCGCACCAGCAAGAACGACAAGTGGTCCACCGGCAAGGAGTACACGGTTCGCGACCCGGCCACCATCGACTACGCCGAGCGGTACCTGGTGATGCTTGCCGAGTTCGGCCAGGCCGAGCCGGAGATGCCGCTGCTGCGCGGCGTCACCAAGGGCGGCGCGCTCACCCCTGTCTCCGAGAAGGGCATCGGGCTGACCGGGCACTCCATCAACCGGATCGTCAAGCGGATGATCGCCCGCACGCCCGGGTTCGACGCCGTGGACGCCACCAGCCACGGGCTGCGCGCCGGGGTGCCCGCCGACCTCGGCGCGGCCGGCCACAGCGCCGCCGAGATCCAGGTCATCACCGACGGCGACTGGAAGACCATCGGCATGGTCGAGCACTACGCCAAGGCCGGGCTGCGCCGCGCCGGGAAGGCCACCGCGGGCAAGGCCCAAGAGGCCCTCGACAAGCTCGTCATCCCCGGCGAGACGGCGGTGTAGGGGGTGTCACTCGGCCGCGGCGGAAGTCCCTGACGTTGTCAGGGACTTCCGCTCGGGCCCGCCCCGCTGCGAGAGGGCAGGCCCGAGCGAGTGTTCAGCGGCGGGTGAGGTCGGGGCGACGCTGGCCGGTGAGGACCTCGTGGACGACCTGGGCGACCTCGCGGGCGCCGTCCTCGGTGACGGGGGCGTACACGGTCAGAACGCTGGCGCCCGGCTGGTTGAGGCACACGTCCCATCCGCCGTTCAGGTGCAGGCTGACCGACAGCCCGGGTCCCTGCAGGCGGCCGTCGGGCAGCGGGGCCACCGCGTGCCCGCTGCGGGAGCCGTGGTTGGGCATGAGGGTGAGGCCGGTGGCGGTGAGCGCGCTCTCCAGCGTGTCCAGGAGGGTCTGGAGCTCGGCGTGGGTGCGCTCGTCCTGGCGGTGGCCGCGGTAGGGGGCGAGGGCGGTCTCGGTCGCGGCGGCGGCGAGGTGCTGGTGGCCGTCGTCGAGCACGGTGCGGCCCTGGTCGAGGGCGGCGCGGCAGAAGGCGTCGAGGAGGGTGGCGGCCTCGCGGGTGACGGTCGGGCCGTACAGGGCGCGCAGGCCGTTGAACTCGCGGGCGACGGCTTCCAGGGACTCGCGGGTCGGGGCGGGTGGCGCAGCGGTGGTCTCGGTCATGGTCTCCTCCTCGGAGAGCTGGGTCGGGCCCGCTGGTCGGCGGGCCCGGCGGACGGGTTCCTGCTGATTACGGGATGCTCAGCGGGCCCCGGACAGCAGCTGCTGCACGAGCGGGCCGACCTCGGCGTTGATGCGCTCGACGAGGACGAGCAGCGCGGCGTGCGCCTCGGCGGCCAGGCCCGGGCCCTCGACGACGGCCGGGGAGTGCAGCGGCCAGCCCTTGGCGCGGTGGTGGACTTCGGCGGTGGTCAGCACGGCGCTGCGCCAGGCGCGTTCCGGGTGCGGCTCGAGCAGGCCTCGGTAGTCGTATCCCGAGAACGGGTCGCGGTCGGTCTCCCAGTCGTCCAAGTACGGCAGGCGCGCGGTGAGGTGGTGGTGGCGCAGCGGGACGGCGGCGCGCACGACCAGGGCGCCATCCCAGTCGTCGCGGTGCAGGGTGATGCGGCGCAGGTCGGGGCGGACGCTTACGTAGCCGGGGGCCATGACCGGGACGGTGGCCACCCGCCAGGCGGCGACGGCGAACTCCACCGGGTTCGGCTCGTCGTCCCAGGGCTGGAAGTCCTCGGCGTGCTGCTGCACGTAGGTGGCGTAGCGGGAGCCGTCGGCACGGCTGGCCTGATCGCGGTCCCAGTCGTCGTTGATGCGCACCAGGGTGGTCGGCGTCCAGGGCCGCAGCGCGACGGGCTCCCACAGCGGCACGGCGGGCTGGGGGGCGAAGTCGCGGGCCATCGCCCGGGCGATGAGCTCGCCGTCGGCGTCGTTGGCGGAGGTGCTGGCGGCGCGGCGCAGGACGTTGTACGGCTCGGTGGCTCCGGCGGCCTGGGCCTCGCGGGCGCTCTGGCTGGCGGTGCTGCGGTTCTTCTTCGGTGACACGGTGTCCGGTTTCCTCGGCGGTGGGCCCACGCTCTCCCGCCGGTGCTCGGCACGGTCTGAAGAGGTCTCGCTACACGGGCACCCGAAGGTCCCTTGGTCGGCGGCGCCCGTGCGTCCCGGCGTGGGCGGGGAAGCGGGCAGCGACATACCTGGCAGTGCGTGTCCAGCCACAGGCCAGCGTAACGGCCGGACCGTCTGGCGCGGGCGGTCTTCCGGCAGGCGCGTCGCCCGAACGCGCCCGCCCGCCGCCGGTCAGGGATGCGGGGTACGGTCGCCCGGTGAACAGCACCCACGAACCCGCCGGCCACCGCGGCGCCGCCCCGCATGCCTTCGACGTCGAGGCACTGTTCGAGCAGGCGGTGGAGGACGTCGTGCGCACCGCCGATCCGCAGGCCTGCACCGCGCTGGTCGACACCCTGGTGGAGCGCGGGGAGCTGTGGTTCGGGATGCTGCTCATGCTCGGGCCCACAGCCGGTCTGAGCATCCACGGCCTGGGTGAGGAGCAGGCCGTGAAGAAGCTCGCCGCCCTGGCGGACACCCCGGACAAGGTCACCGCGCTCACCTACCGGTTGTGGGAGCATTTCCGCTCGCGCGGGTCGGCGGCGGCCCGGGAGGTGTGGGACGCCGCCGCGATCGAGCTGCGCCGGGGCGCCGCGGCGCAGCTGCTCGTCGTCTACGGTGCCGCCGTCGGTGGGGAGGCGGGGCGGCTGGGGCCGCGGGAGGTGGCGCGGTTGACCGGGGCTGTGGTGCCGGTGACCTGGTAGCCGGGCCTGGCCTGCGCCCGTTCGAGGGCGGGAAGGGAGGGGGCGGCCCCGGGGCCCGTCCGCGACAGGGGGTGCGCGGGGGTCTCCGGGGCCGTCGGCCGACGGTGGCCCAGCCGTCGGCCGGCCGTCCGGGCAGGTGTGGGCTGCTGCGGACGGAGTCGAAGGAGGGGGCTCAGCCCCAGATGCTGTCTGCCTGGGTGGGCGCGCAGCCGCCCCAGTGGATGTCGGCCGGCATCACAGCCCCCAGTAGACGTCGCGTACGACGTTGCCCCAGTAGGTGTCCAGGCGTGCCACGGCGGCCTCCTCGGTACAGACGGATCGTGTGCAGGCGACCGTAGACCCGCCGCGCCCTGTTGTCACCCCTTTTGCCCGGAAATGGCATGCACACGGGCATCCCGAGGCGCCAGCGGCGTCAACCGGCGCGCGCCCCGACCACCCCGACGCGCCCTACCGCGCCCGGCCCGCGGCCGGGACGATGAGGACCGGGCGGCCGGTGTGGAGCGGCCGCGCGGACAAGGGGAGAGTGATGATGGGCGAGCACGCGAAGCCGGCGCCGGACCCGGGCCAGGGCACGCCGCCTCCGGGCAACGCCGACGGCAAGGTCGAGCGGCCGCAGCCTGGCACCGGCACCCACAAGAAGTAGGGGGTGGGCTGGTGACTGCCGTCGAGGACAGGGCCGCCACCACGGTCGAGCAGGCGCGCCAGCGCCTGGATGCGGCGATGGCCGAGGCGGGGCTGTGGCCGCAGCGCTCGCCGTGGATCCGCGAGGCAGTGGCCCGCTGGCCCCGCGACGCGTTCGCGCCCGGGCGGCTGTGGGAGTGGGACGGGCACGCCTGGCAGGGCATCGACCGCGCCGCCGACCCCGAACGCTGGATCACCGCCCTGTACCGCGGGCCCAGCATCCCGGCCGTCACCCAGCTCACCGACAACCTGCCGACCTCCAGCCTGTCCGCTCCGGCCGTCGTGGTCGACATGCTCGACTCCCTGCTGCTGGAACCCGGGCACCGGGTGCTGGAGCTGGGCACCAGCGCCTGCGCGTGGAACGCCGCGCTGCTGGCCCACCGCGCTGGCGCGCACCGCGTCACCACCCTCGAAGTCGACCCCGCCCTGGCGCGCGCTGGCGCCGAGCGGCTGCGGGCGGCGGGAGTGGAAGCGGATGCGGTGTGCGCTGACGGGCAGGCCGGATGGCCGGCCGGTGCCCCCTACGACCGGGTGATCGCCACCTACGCCGTCGAACGCGTGCCCTGGGCCTGGATCGCACAGACCCGTCCCGGCGGCCGCCTGGTCGTGCCCTGGGGCCGCATGGGCCACGTCGCCCTGACCGTCGCCGACGACCACACCTACGCGAGCGGCTGGATGCAGGGCCTCGCCCAGTTCATGCCCGACCGCACCCGGCCCGGCCGGCCGCGGCGTACCTTCGCCGACATCCACGCCCGCACCCCCCTGGAAGCTGAGGGCCGCAGCGGCCTCGACCCGGCCCGGCTGCGCGATCCGGACCTGCTGTTCCACCTGCGGGTGGCCCTACCCGAGCTGGACATCACCACCGCCGACGACCAGGACGGCACCTCCGCGTGGCTCCACGACGGCATCTCCTCCTGGGCCTCGCTGTCCACGTACACCACCGGCGTGTACGCCCACCAGGGCGGCCCGCGCCGCCTGGCCGACGCCCTCGCCGCCGCCTGGGAGCAGTGGACGGCCCTGGGCGAACCGGAGGTCTACGACTACGGCATGACCGTCACGCCCACCGCACAGTGGGTCTGGCACGGGAACGCCGACACCGGCCCGCGCTGGCCCACCGACTGACTCCCGCTCAGCCCTCCGACCCGTCGGCCAGACGCTCGTACGCCCGGCGGCGCGCCACCAGATCATCCGGGTCGGCCCGGTAGACGATGATCCGCCGTACGTCGCCTTCGTAGCCGCTGTCCACCGACTGCCACTCGCCGCTGCCGTCGCTGCTCACCTGCGCTTCGTTGTCCATGGCGGGAGGCTACGCCGCCACCAGGACGCCGGGAAGGCGGGTGGGTGCCCCGGATTCGCCGGGACACCCACCCGCCGGTCACTGCGAGCCCCGACCCGGCCGCCGTACTGCTCGCGCGGCTGCGTCCGGCCCGCTGGCGGAACGGGCCCGGCGCTCAGATGCCGGGCAGTTGGTCCTGGTCGATGTCGTAGACCACGGGGCGTCGGTCCGGGGCGGCGGCGCACGCGGCCCCGAGCTTCTCCCAGCGGGACTCGGGTCGGTGCAGGGGGCGGTGGCAGCGGCGGCACCGTACCTCGGGCGCCAGGTGGCGCTCGACGGCGGTGCCGGGCAGCGGCGGCTCGGTGACGAGTTGACGTTCGGTCACTCGGCCAGTCCACCAAGGACCGGGCCCAGGCGGCGCTGGGCGGCGATCCACCGCCCGTACCGGGCGCTCTCCTCCGCCGCGAGGCGCTGCGCCTCGGCAATGGCCTCCTCGCGGGTCCACCGGTAGATCGCGTTCCGCGCGAGCTCCCCGCGGTACTTCCACTCCCGGCCGGTCCATACCTGGTCGCCCGGGTGCAGGTTCGGGTTGAGGACCAGCCAGCCGTCTTCCCAGCCCTTCGGGTAGCCGCTGGTGTTCTTGCGGACGACCAACGGCTCCGGCCGCATCACCGGGGCGCCCTCCGGTCGGTCCGGGTCGTCCGGGACGGGGCAGGGCACCTGCAGTTCGGTGGCGAGGAGCAGGTGCTGCTCCGCGAGGGTGGCGTCCGCGGAGCGCTGCTCGGCGGCCGTCTGCTTGGCCCGCTCCCAGCCTCGCAGGAACGCCTGGTGCTTGTCCTCGCGGGGCAGGGCGGCCAGCCACGGCCGCAGGGCCTCGGCGGCCTCGAGGTGTGCGCCGACGCGCTCGGGGTCTTCCTGCTCCAGCTCGGCCAGCGGGCGGAAGTCGTAGGCGCGGGCGAGCTGGTCGGCCAGCAGCCGCTCGGCCGCCCGGTCGCGCAGCCACCGCTCCTCGGCGGCGGCGTGCGCGGTGGTGGTCAGGATCTGGTGCAGCAGTGCCGGGGCGGCGGTGCTGCGCACCGAGATGGTGAGCGGGTACGCGCCGGTGGCGTCCTGGTCGGCGGCCGGGCCGACGGCGTCCAGTTGGCCGCGGATGGGCAAGGTCACCCACCCGTCGGGCGTTGTGGCGGTCACGGTGCTGCTCCTGTCGTGGTGTCGGCGGCCGGGCGGGGCGGGGTCAGGCGGTGTGGGGGTGGGGTTCGATGTAGGTGCGGCCGCGGTTGTAGTGCGGCACCGGGTCCGGGCCCGGCACCAGGACGCGGGTCTCGCGGTCGACCTCGTTGAAGTTCCGGTCGTAGTAGACCGGCTCGTCCCTCTCGTGCTCGGCCTGCCAGGCGTCCAGTTCCTCACCGGCCATGCCCGCGGGCGGGGTCTGGCCGCCGTACCAGTCGACGCTGTACCCGGCGGCGCGGAGGTCCGCGTCGGACAGCTCGTTCGCGAGGTGCTGGGTCCCGGGGGTGACCTCGTACGCCTCGGCCTGCGGCACGTGCTGGAAGGCGGCGTCGAGTTCGCCGAGGCAGTCCACGAAGCGCTGCTGCCACTCGATCGGCATGGACTGCAGGAGGGTGCGGGGCAGGACGAGGTAGTTGGCGTAGGAGAGGCCGAAGTGGTCCTGGATGGGGCCGTCGGTGGGGTGGAGGGGGATCGTCATGGCGGTGGGGCTCCTTCGGGGTTGGCCGGCCGCGGAGCAGCGGTCGGCGGGCGGTCAGGGCTGGGCGGTGAGGTTTCCGGAGAGGCACCAGCAGCCCGCCCACGTGGCGCGGACGCCGGGCTGGTGCCATTCGACCTGGTAGTGCTCGACCTCCGTGCTGGGGCACTGTGGGTTGCTGCACGTCGCGGTGTCGTCGTGGTGGCAGATCAGGTGCCCCTCGCAGTAGAAACTGCGGCGCCGCCCAGGCTCGGCCGCGGCCCAGCGCCGGTCGTACGCCTGCAGTTCGAAGCGGCAGGAGCCGCGGAGGTGGAAGACCGCGGAGTCGTCGCCGAGGTCGGGCCGGATCAGGTTGGGCCCGTCGAAGCGGTGAACCTTCTGCCGGCTGGTGATGGGCTCCAGGCATCCGTGGCAGGAGCCGGGCAGGATCGCCATCTGCTGCTCGAAGCGCTCCCCGGCCCGTTCGGCTACCTTCGCGTTGTGGACCTCCGGGCAGGGCGGCAGCTCCCCGCAACGTCGGCACACCGCGTAGTGCTCGGGCAGGGTGCGCCATCCCAGCGAGGCGGGGCACTGCAGGTGCACAACCTTGGCGGTGTCGTCGCGCTCATCGCGCAGGACCAGGACGACAGGGCGCAGAGGCCAGGTCCCAGGGTCGGGGCAGTTCTGCCCGGTCCAGGTCTCCAGGTACATGGCGGGCCAGCTCGCGGTGTCGACGGGACGGGTCTCGACGACGCGGTACGGGGCCCGCTCGGAGATGACGATCTGGCCGGCGGTCAGCTTCCCGGCGCTGCAGTGTCCTGCGTCCCGCTGGTCGGGGTACCAGGTGTCGGGATCGGTGCGGATGATCACGGGGTTTCCTCCTGCCAGGCGGGTTCGTTGGTTCCTTCGGGACAGCACTCGTCGTCGGGCCCGTCGACGGGGTTCCCGCACCAATCGCAGTACCAGTAGTCCGGCTCCGGCTCACCCACGGGCCGTCACCTCCGCGGTGTACGCCTCGTAGGCGGCTTGCGCGGCGTCGATG
Organism: Kitasatospora sp. NPDC004272; assembly: GCF_053603035.1. Taxonomy (NCBI): domain Bacteria; kingdom Bacillati; phylum Actinomycetota; class Actinomycetes; order Kitasatosporales; family Streptomycetaceae; genus Kitasatospora; species Kitasatospora sp. NPDC004272. Next base: position 81,922 of record NZ_JBSGET010000004.1, read on the forward strand.
TACTCGGCGATCCAGGCGCGCTGTCCCGGCGGGGCCGTGAGCTGCAGGCGCAGTTCGTCGGGCGTGGCCCAGGTCAGCTCCGGGACGGTCTTCGCGGGGATGCGTCCGCTGGGCTGGAAGAGCTGCTGTGCGAGGAAGGTGATCGGGTTGTCCCGGTGGTCGCGGCGCTTGTGGTGGGCGCGCAGCCACCGTGGGAAGGTCATCTCGAAGCGGACGGCGGGGTGCTGCCCGGCGCCGGGGCAGCGAGTGGTGGCGACGAGTCGGCCGCGGTCGAGGGTGAACACGTACGGCGCGTCCGGCTCGGACGGCCGCGGATGCTTCACCGTCCGGCCGTCCCGGCGCAGCGCCACCGTCTCCTCGCACACCGCGCACAGGCCCTCGTCGGGCGGGTTCCAGCTCATGCTCCTGCCCTCTTCCTGCGCCGGTCCACCAGGCTGGGCACGGCGGCGGCCTGCGCGTCGACGCGGTCGGCGGCGGCCAGCAGCGCCATGGCCAGGCGCCGGGCGTCGGTGGGCGTCATGGCGGTGAAGTCCAGGGCCTGCAGCCAGTCGTGGACGCGGTAGGGGTCGGGCTCGGCCACGTAGAGGCAGTCGCGGACGTCGGGGTCGTCGACGGTGCGCACGAGCCACAGCGGCGGGCGGTGGCGGTCCACCGGGACGTCCTGGGCGATGCGCCACTCCCAGCCGGCCATCGCGTGCCCGGGCGGGTTGATGACGTCGGGCTTCGGTCGGCCGGTGGTGTCGGCCATCGCCACCAGCTGCGCCAGCTCGTGCCGGATCTGGGCCATCGTCAGCGCGTCGAAGGTGCTCTCGCTCACGAGCCTCCTCCTGCCTGGGTAGTCGGGTTCTGGGGCGGGGAGTAGGCGATCTCGTCCACCACCGCGCCGATGCGCCCGGGGGCGTGGGAGCGCTCGTAGACGCGCATCTCCTGGCATCTGGGGCAGCGGTGGGCGTGGAAGCGGATGACGGGCGGGCGTTCGGGCCGGCCCGCCGGGGCGGCGAGGCCGAGGGCGAGCAGGCTCGGGCCCGGATGGTCGCACTGGTCGCAGCCGTTCAGGTCGCCGTTGCGCTCGCACAGGATGACCACCGCCGGTTCCCAGCGGCGCCAGGTGATCGGCTGCCCGCGGTGCTCGGCGGGCAGCGCCGGGACGGTACGGACGGCGTCCAGCTCCTGCTGCAGCTGCTCCACGCGGGCGCGCAGGTCCTCGAGTTCGCTCACCGGGCGCTCCTCAGACCGGATTCGTCGTCGCGCCAGGCGCAGAACCACACCGCACCGGCCTCGCGCAGGCGCAGGAGCCGGACGGCGTGGGCGACCTGGTCGGGGCGGTGGCGGGCGAGGTCGGCCCACGCCCGGGGGCCCATGCGCAGCCCGGTCGGGTCGGTGGGGTCCTCGCACGGGCAGGGGCAGTCGGGGCGCTGCTCGTCGAGGAGGTTCGCGCCCCAGCACTTGTGGTGGAGGTGTTCGCGGCAGGGCTCGCACGAACCGGACGGGATGACGTACGGGGGCTCGCCGTCGTCACCGCCGCCACCTCCCCGCCGGCGGCGGCCGGCGGGGAGGTGGCGGACGTGCGCGAGGTGGAGGGCACCCACCGTCAGGCCTCCTTCGGGACGAGGGTGGCAGCGAGGTAGGCGGATTCTTCGAAGGCCCAGCCGGCCGGGCTGTGGCGGCGCCGGACCCAGGGGGTGGGCCGCACCAGCACCTGGGGCCCGGTGTCGGTCTCGAGGGCGACGCCGATGCCGTAGAAGTCGGCCTCGGTGAGGAGTTCGGGGTTGCGGGGCGGGTGGGGTGCGAGGACGGCGCGGGTGCAGAACGGGGCGTACATGCTGGCGTTGCCGAGGGTGGTGCTGGTCAGAGGGCCCTCGACGAGGGCGAGGTGGACGGTGGCGGGGCGCACGGCCAGCCGGGTCGCGGTGCCGGCCTGAGTGTCGATGTGCACGGCGCAGGGGGAGAGGAAGCGGGCGCGGCGCTGCTGGGCGCGGGTGAGCCGGTTCAGCGGGATGGGGATGCCGTGGGGCAGCGCGAGGAGCAGGTCGGTCTCCTCGATCCGGTCGAACACGTCCCGGGCGTGCTGGTGCGCGCGGCGGCGGGTGTCCTCGACGGGGTCGGGGCTGGTGAACAGGACCGCCTCCGGGTGGCCTTCGGGTTGCATGGTCCACACCGCGGTAGCGGGCAGGTCGGAAACGAGGACGCGGGCTGCGCCCATGAGCTGGGCATCGACGTCGTGCACGGCTCAGGCCTCCTGCTCGCCGAGGACGGTGCTGGCGGCTGCGGCCCGGTGGCGGTCGTAGGCGGCGATGACGCTGGTGGCGGTGTGGCAGGCGTGCAGGAACTGCCAGGCCCAGTCCTTGAAGTCCTCGTCCCAGGGGGCGGGCATGCGCAGGGTGTAGTCGTCGTGGTCGAACCAGGCGACGGCGGTGCGGGCGCCCTCCTCGTAGTCGAGGTCGTACACGTCGCCTTCGAGGATGCGTTCGGTGACGGCGGCGGTGAGGCCGGGGTGGCGGGCCTCGTCGGCGGCGGCCTTGGCGGTGAGCCAGGTGCGGAACTTCTCCTGCGACCAGGCCCGGGTCTGCCCGGCCACAACGCTCTGCTTCCAGTAGCCGGGGTTGATGCTGCTGTGGTGGCTGCTGCGGCGGAATAGCTCGAACAGGTCGGGGGCGGGGTAGTGGGAGAAGAGGTAGTCGGCGCCGCCGCCCTTGACGGCCAGGGCGTTGGGCCAGGTGACGACCTCGTAGCGGTAGAGGCCGATGTCGGGGTCGGTGTAGCGCAGGTGGCGGTAGAGGCCGTCGTCGTGCAGGACGGTGAGTTCGTGGTTGGCGGTCTGGCGGGCGTACTGCTCGGCGGTGCGCTTGAGGTAGGCGGTGCTGTCGTCCATCGGGTTCCTCCCGCAGGTGGGACGTGTCCGAATCAATGCGCTCCGCTTCCACCCGAGTACCGGTTGTGATCTCCCGCAGGTCCCGGGGGTGGGAGTGGGGGTTTCGGTGGTTCGGGTGATGACGGTGCGCAAGGTTGCTGCTACAGTGGCCGCTCCGACGGGTCTTCACCAGGTTGCTGGTGGAGGCCCTTTGGCGTTTTCGGAGCGGGTGGGTGGTGCGGTCGTCTCGGTCGGTGCGGTACCGACCCTAGCGCCTAACGTATTGCAAATGCAATACGTTAGGCGTAGTGTGGTGCCCGCCGGGACACCTCCGGCACGCCGATACGTATTGCACAGCAATACGAAAGGGAGGGAGACTGGGGTGACCGCACACCCGAAGCACCCGCCCGGCCGCCGACGCGGCCGCGGGCGCCCCCCGAGAGGACCCCGAGTGCCCCCGCGCAGTCGCCGCGAACTGGTCGAGGCCGCCGTCACCGCGCTGAAGGACGACCCCGAGCTGGTCGCCTTCATCCAGCAGCTCGCGGCCGTCCGCAAGCCCGGGGGGAAGGCGACGAACGTGCCCATCCGGCTGAGCGAGGAACGCAGCACCCGCATCAAGGCCAAGGCCAAGGACGAGGGCACCACCGTCACCGCCGTCATCGCCGACGGCATCGAGGACTTCCTCGCCGGCGCGCTGCCCGTCTCCGCCCGCCGCCGCACCCGCGGCATCGGCCAGCAGCTCGACACCATGCTCAACGTCCGCCCGGATGCCGACCTGGTCGACCGCCTCAAGAAGCACTGCGCGGCAGCCGCGGAGTCCTGGCTCAAGCCCTCCGTCGTCTACGCCGCCATCCTCGACCGCTTCGACCCGCCCGCGGCCGCCGACGAGGCCCCCGGCCAGGACTGACACCCCGGCCACCACCACAGCGCACCACCACCAAGCCGCGCGCCACGCGCCGACGGCTCCCCTCAGCACACCCTGAACCGCCCCGGGGAACAGCGCCACCACCACACCCACACCAGCAGGAAGGAGCAGACGATGACCGCCACCCCCAACCCCCTTGAGGACCCGACCTGGCTGCACCGGGCCGTGTGCCGCAGCAAGGACGTCGACCCCGAGCTGTTCTTCCCCGAGGGCAACACCGGCGTCCACCTCCTGCAGATCGAAGAGGCCAAGCTCATCTGCAACATGCGCTGCCCAGTGCGCGAGGAGTGCCTCACCTGGGCCCTGGAGAACAAGTTCCACGGCGTGTGGGGCGGCTACTCCGAGGACGAGCGCGCCACCCTGCTGCGCCGCCGCCGCAAGGACGCCGCCAAGACCGAGGCCGCCGCGCTCGCCCAGGCCGCGGCATGAACACCCACCAGCTCCTCGCCTACCCCCTGGCCGCCGTCAGCGGCCTCGCCCTCTACCTGCTCTACGACCGCCTGATGCACCTCGCCCGCACCCGGCGCACCGCCCCCGCCCACCACCGGCCCCCGACCGCCGAGCAGCTGGCCCTGCGCATGCACAACGCCGAGACCATGCCCGACGCGGTCGCCCGCCACAACCCTGCCGTCGTCCAGGCCGAACGCATCATCAACGCCGCCGTCCGCCGACTGCCCGCCGACGAGCGCCGCCGCCTGGACCACCACGGCTAACCACCCACCCACCCGCCCACCGCACGCGAAAGGGGGCGGCACCGCACCGCGGGCCGCCCCCTTCGCCGTACCCGCCCGCCGGAAGGAGACCGCGCGATGTGGACGCCGATGTGGGCCCTGTGCTCCGCCAGCGCCGCCCTCGCCGGCGCCTGCCTGACCGCTGCCGCCTGCTGGGCCCTCGCCCGCCGCGCCCTGGCCCGCCACCGCGCCGAGCGCGGCCTCGAGCAGATCGCCGCCACGGCCGAGCGCCAGCAGGCCCGCCGCGCCCTGCACACCCTGGCCCACCTCGCCCGCACATCCGACCCGCACCGCAGCGAGCACCTCGACCTGCTGCTGTGGACGTGGGAGGACGGGGGCGGCCGTGACTGACCCCCAGCCCCCCGCTGCGGCAGCCTCTGGGCGGCGCGGACGCGGCCAGCCCCCGGCGCTGACCGGCGCCCGGCTCCAGGCCCTGCTCGCCCACCTCGCCGACGGCCTGACCATCCAGCAGGCCGCCGCCGCCACCGGCATCGCCCGCGCCACCGTCTACAACACCCGCGACCGCGACCCGGCCGCCGCCGCCGCGCTCACCGCCGCCCTCGCCGCGGGCAAGGCCAAGCGCGCCGCAGCCCGGCACGGCAGCGAGGCCTGCTACACCCACCGCGGATGCCGGCGCCCGGAGTGCACCGCTGCCGCCACCGCCGCCCGCGCCCAGCGCCGTACCGCCCACCCCGAACCGGCCCCGGCCGCTACCCCGCTCACCGCCCTCCCCACCCCCGCCCCGCACCCGGCGCCCGCCGCGGCGGGCCGCACCACCCTCGCGCTGCTCGCCGCCGAGCGCCCGCTCGCCGACGCCAGCTGACCCACCACCACCCGCCCCACCGAATCGAAAGGCCCCCCTCGTGCTGCCCTTCTCCCTCTCCCTCGCCGAGCCCACCTCCTCCACCACGACCGACACCGCCCCCGCCACCCCGCCCACCGACCTGATCGCGGCCCTCGAGCGCATCGGCACGGGCACCTGCACCACCGCCGACGCCGACACCCTCCGCACCGCCCTCGCCGACCTGCAGCGCCAGGTCGACGCCGCCCGCGCCTTCGCCGCCGAGATGGCCGACTACTGCTCGCCCCACAACGTCGCCGCCCTCTACGCCCAGCGCCTCACCGAACGCATCGACGCCGCCACCCCCCAGCCCAGCACCCGCACCTGACCCGCCACCAGCCCGCGCCCGCCCACCACCGACCGAACGGAGGCCACGGTGAGCAACCCCGCCCTCTACGACGAAGCCGCCCGCCTCAACAACCCCGACGAGCCGGACATCCCGCGCTGCGCCGCCTGCCGCGCCGCGCTCCTGCCCGACGACCTGCGCGACCGCCGCCAGGTCTGCACCCGCTGCGAACACCAGGTCCTCGCCGCCCTCGACGACGTCGCCGAGCTGTGGTGCCTGCTGCCCGAACACCTCCTCAAGCCCCAGCTCCCCGGCACCGGCACCGGCGGCACCGCGCCCGAAGGCAGCGCGGCCCCCGGCAACCTCACCGTCCTCAGCCTCCTGGCCGGCGAAGCCGCCGCCCGCCTGGCCGTCTGGGACGCCGCCTGGCGCGAGAAGCTCGGCTGGCGCGACACCCCCCTCCGCGGCCGCCCCGACCACGCCCTGCGCCAGATCCTGCGCTTCCTGCGCGACCACCTGCCCTGGGCCGTCCGCGAAGCCGGCGACCTCGTCGCAAGCCTGCGCGCCGACGTCCGCCGCCTCGTCGGCTACATGCGCACCGCCACCGCCGACACCCGCTCCCTCGTCCCCCTCCCGCAGCCCTGCCCCTACGCCACCACCGACACCCCCGACGCGCCGCCGTGCGAGGGCAAGCTCCTGATGGACCGCGAGCGCCGCGAGATCCGCTGCGTACGCTGCTCCGCCACCGTGCCGATGCACAGCTGGCGGGAACTCGGCATCGCCGTCGGCGCCCTCCAGCCCAACGCCGCCTGACCACCCCTCACCCCCAGGCTGCCCGCACCCAGGCGGGCCCCTCCCCGCAGTTGGCGAAGTCCGCTGTGGGCCGCAGGCCCGGCGGTCTGGAGCCACGTATTACTTAGACATTTACGTCGGACACGCCCTCAGGAGCCACCGTGACCCTCACCGTTCCGCGCTTCACCTCGCCCCCGCTGCCCGGCGACATCGGGCTGACCTCCATCGCCGGCGCCGTCGGCCGCCTGGTGCGCATCGGCCAGTGGCTCAACGGAGACGGCTTCGGCGCCTGGGAGCACGCCTTCCTCGTCCTGCCCGGTGGACGGCTGATCGAGGCGATGCCCGGCGGCGCCCGGATCGTCCCGCTGGACACCTACGACCAGCGCGACGTGCTGTTCATGGCCCCGCTGCTGACCGACCAGCAGCGGCAGGACATCTGCACCGCGGCTGCCGCCTACGAGGGCGTGCCGTACTCCTTCCTCGACTACCTCGCCCTGGCCACCCACCGGCTGCGCCTGCCCGCGCCGGGCCTGCACGCCTACGTCGCCTCCACCCGGCACATGATCTGCTCCCAGCTCGTCGACCAGGCCTACCGCGACGCCGGGGTGCACCTGTTCGACGACGACCGCTGGTCCGGCTACGTCACCCCCGGCGCGCTCCACCGGCGCCTGGCCGAGATCAGGGCCCTGACCCCCGGCGAGCGCTGGTACGCCGCGTGGACCGAGGCGGTTGAGCGCAGCTTGGGCTTTCTCTTCGAGGACGGGGACGGGGGCGGCGGCGCCGAGGAAGTCCAGAAGCCTCCCCTGGGTCTGTCGCCGATGCGGCTGCCCGAGCCCCGGGAGCCGGCCGACAACGAGGACGAGCTGCTGGCCGGTCCGCAGCCCCAGCGCCTGTACCTGAACAAGCGGGTGACCGCGGACAGCACCGAGGAGGGGCCGGGCGGGGGCGTGCCGGGGCCGCGACAGGGCCGGTGAGCTGCCGGTTCGCACGATGCCGGGGCACGGCCTGTAGGGTGATTCCCGGTCAGATCGGACAGCCGATCAACTCGTGGCGTAGAGAAGCTGCACTTCGCGGCCTTGACGCGGTACGCTGGCGCTCACGGTGGCTACTACACACCGTGAACTGCTCCAGAGCGGTTCTGACAAAACGAAAAATTGGGGCCCTGACTTCCCCCAGGCGTTGGCGCGCCTTGGTAGTGGAGGAACGGACCCCATTGACAACCGTGAGGCGGTCGTCATGGACGATGGTACCCGTGCACCCCGGTGCACCGCTAGGCAGACCCACCGGCGCGGCGTGACGATCACACCGCTGACGCCTGGTGGGTTTTCGTGTGCCCGGGGCCTGTTGGGCCACCGACCCCGCCCGGAGCGCACCGGCATCTGCCCGATGACCGTCCTGACGACCGTGTTTACCGCGGTAAATTCCGCGTCTCGCTCGGGGCGCGGTTCTGCTTCCCTGGCCCGGCTCCGGGCGCAGGGCACCAACGGCCTGTCGGGGGAGATGGCGATGACGTAGCGATCACTGGGCGGGGGTCACCCTCTTCGGGTCCACCCGCCCTGGCCGCCTCGCACTCGCCCAGGTGTTACCAGCACCTGGGGCTCCGGCGGCCCTGTTCTTCCGCGTTGCGCACCGGCTACCAACCGGCACTCTCCGCGGAGTCTCGTACGGCCCGGCTACCACCCCGGCCCCTGCGAGACGCGTTCACCGCCCCTGAACCGGGCGGCTTCCTTCGGATTCACCATTCCAGACCACACGGGGCGCTCTGGCGTTCCCAGGAGGAACTGAACCCATGATGCACGAGCGTCGTGCGCTCTGCCACATTGACGTGCCGTCAGGTGCGCGTTTCAGCCTCAATGTGGCCAGCGCCACACCCCGAGCCACCGTCGTTATCGAACGCCCGAGCGAGTCGAGGCGGGTCGAACGGACCAGCACCCGGTCCACCGCGGTGGTGTCCCTCCCCCGCCCCTCCGCCGCTTCGTGGCGGCCGGACCTCGCCGAGACCGTCGCCGGGACCGCCTCCCGCCGCAGCGCGCCGCGCCGCTGGCTGCAGGCGCTGCACCGCGCCCTGGAGGCCGGCCTGCTGCCGGGCGCCACCGCGGTGACCGTGACGGTGGCCGAGGACCTCGCTGGCCGGATGGACTTCGGCACCGGGCACGTGCGCTACCGGCTGGACGTCGTCACCGCGCGCACCGGCCTGGGCCGCTCCACCGTCGCCAAGCACACCGCGCTGCTGCGCCGGGCCGGCTGGCTGGCCTGGGCCCAGCACGGGTCGCTGCGCAACGCGCGCCGCGAGGCGGGCCTGGAGGGCTACGCGCCGACCGCCGCGGTGTACGCCGCGACGATCCCGCCCGCCTTCGACGAGCTGGTGGGCAACGTGCTGGAGGGCTCCGGGTACGAGGCCCGGGTCGTGGGCGTGACGGAGGACAGCCGCGTCCGGCAGGTCGAGCAGGCCGCCGAGCGTGCCGTCCTCAAGGCTGCTGCCGCGCCCGCCCCGCAGGCCCCGTGGACCCCTTCCCTCAGGGTGATTGAGGAAGAGGGTCAGGTTCAGGTGAGTGGGGGGTTTTCAGCTACCGCGCAAGCGCGGCAGCGAAAGCGCTGCACCGTCCTGGGGAAGACCGTCACCCGGGACGCGATCGTCCGGGCCAAGAAGGTCGCCGCCTGGGTGCGGCCCCTGGTCAACTGGCTCCAGCGGGCCACCCGCCGCCAGCTGTCGTGGGTGCTGCTCGATCCGGTCCTCGAGGGCTGGGACGACTACCGGATCCTGCGCTGGCTGCAGGCGCAGAGCCCGCTGGGCACGTGGACGCCTGCCTGGCCGCACCGGGCGGTGGCCGCCGCGCTGCGCACCGACCGGGCCGTCGACGAGCGGGCCGCCCTGATCGAGGCCCGCGAGCAGGCCCAGGCCGTCCTGGAGCAGCACCGCGACGAGCGCCTCGCCCTGGAGAAGCTCTTTGGCCTGGACACCGTGGAGCCGGGGCTGCAGTGCGCGCCGCGTACCGCGGAGGACCGTCGCCAGGCCCGGCTGTACGCGCTGTACGACCTGGCCCTGGTTGCGGAGCACATCGACGAGTTCGGCCTGGACGACGCCATCGACCTGTACGGCGCCCGGCTGTGTGCCGACGCCGCCTACCACCACCGCATCCCGATCGGAGCCCAGGCATGGTGATCAACCGTCAGGACACGGCCCCGCCGTCGGCCCGCACCGCGGTCCGCTCCCGCTACGGCGAAGGCGGTGCGCGGTGAGCGCCAGCGGGCTGGACCTGGCCCGCGTCGCCCTGGCCGCGGCCAAGGCCGCCGCGCGCAAGAACGGCGCCGGCGGGGCTGCGAAGCGGCCGGCCAAGCGCAGCGGGGCCGGGCGGCCGCGGGGGATGGGCCGCGATCCCGTCTCGCTCGGCGACGCGCTGGCCGCCGTCAGCCAGGACCGCGGCTGGCAGGACGGCACCCGGGTCGGCTCCCTGCTGGACCGGTGGACGCAGCTGGTGCCCGACGACATGGCCCGTGCCGCCGTCCCCGAGCGCTTCGACCAGGAGCGCCGCATCCTGCACCTGCGCCCGGTGTCGCAGGCCGCCGCGTCGATGCTCCGCTGGAAGGCCCGCGAACTGGCTGCCCAGATCAACACCTCGCTCGGGGCGCAGGCCGTCGCCGCGGTGAACGTCCTGTCGGTGAAGAGCAACCCGAGCGGCTGGAGCAGCCCGGTCCGTGACGCTCCGGCAGGCGCCTCCGCGGCCAAGACCTCTGGGTACGTGCCCGGGCTCCGGGTCGGCTGCGGTGCGCCGATGCCGCAGGAGCTGAAGGCCTGGCTCGCCGGGCGTCGAGCCGAGCGCGAGCAGCGGCCCGTCGATGAGGCCCGGGCCCAGCTCGCCGATCGCGTCCAGCACCGCGGTGAGGCGCACCGCGCGTTCGGCCCGGACGTCTGAACCCTGCCCGCCCTGCCGCCTGATCCCCTACGGAGACCGCATGCCCGAACGCGCCCAGCCGTGCCTGCTGCACGCCGACATCCACCCGATGAGCGACGGATGCCGGGCCGTCGTCGTCGCCTACAACCGCCAGCACCCGCAGCCCTTCACCGCCACCGCCCGCCGCGACTACCTCACCGCCGTCGAGCAGGCCATGGCCGACGAGGAACGAGCCCTGCTCGACGACCACACCCGCCGACACCTCGCGGCCGCGCCCCACCCGGCGCCCGCCGCCCCCTGCCCGCCGACCGCCCCGGTCGGCACCGACCACCTGGAGCAAGCCGCATGAGCACCCCCGCCATCACCACCACCGCCGCCGCCCCGGCCGCCCCGCCCGTCTCCGCGGACCCGCGCGTCGGGCCGCTGCTCGACCTCGTCCAGTCGCTGTTCGCCGCGCTCAGCGACGTCGGCACCAACTTCTCCGCCGCGATCCCCGACCCTGTCACCCGCCGCAAGGTCCTCACCCACGCCGAGGACAACACCCGGCTGTGCCGCGACCGCCTCAACACGCTCCTCGCCAAGACGCCCTGACCCCCAGCCACCGCACCACCGCATCCACGGGCCCGCCGACCACCCGGTCGCGGGCCTTCGCCATGCCCTGGGGGTGATTGCCCGGCAATCACCCCCAGGGCAGCCGCCCGTTCGGAGACCCCGTGATCGACCTGATCTGCGCCGCCTTGTTCGCCGCCATCATCACCGGCACCGCCGCCGCCACCCGCACCGGAGCGCGCCGCATCGCCCAGCACCTGCGTGACTTCCCCGGCACCCTCGTCGTCGGCGCCGGCAACGGCTCCTTCGTCGCCCTCGGCGTGTGGGCCCTGTCCTTGCCGTTCGACGTCCACCAGCCCCCGTTACGACTCGCCGTCGACGGCTGCGCCTGGGCGCTGCTCCACGTCGTCCTGGAGACCGCCGAGCATCCGGCCCGGCACCGGTGAAGCCGGGTCAGGACGGCCGGAGAATTTACCGCGGTAAATTTCGGGGCCGCAGGACAGGCCAGGGCGAGGTCCCGCGCGGCCCGGCAGCGCCAGCCCGGCGTCGGGCACGCCGGAATTTACCGCGGTAAATTCCGGGAGCCACGCGTAGACCGGCACAACGCTGGCGGGTCGGTGACCTGCCCAGACGATCATCTGGGATGCTGTCTCAGTTCCGTGCGCCCGGGGTTGCCCTGTGAGGCCGCGGAGTCCGAAGTACCAGGCCATGGAGCCTGGGAAGTCCACGGATGGAGAGAGCCACCATGGCATTCGTCTACGTCGTCCTGAACCGCAAGGGCGGCATCGGCAAGAGCACGATGACCGTCAACTTCGCGGCCACCACCGCAGCAGCGCTGGTCTCCAACGACAAAGACCCAGAAACCGGCGAGCAGCAGATCGCGCCCGTTGCCGCCGTCTCGATCGACCCCCAGGGCTCCAGCGCCTGGTGGGCCAATCGGGTCGGCGACGACCTCCCCTTCGTGTTCGCCGAGGCCTACGACGACCTCGACAGTCTCCAGCAGCTGCGCGCCACCGAGGCGGTCGAGTACGTCATCATCGACACCCCCGGCTGGACCGACCCCGCCGCCCGCGCGGACACCGCCGGCGACCCGCTCGGCGAAGGAGCGGTCGCTGACGCGATCCGGGCCGCGCTCGACAACGCGCACCACATCATCGTCCCGATCGAGACCGAGCCCCTCGGCTGGATCCCGACGCTGGAGACCATCGAGCAGGTCGTCAAGCCGCGCGGCATCCCCTTCACCGTCGTCGTCTCCAACTGGGACCCCCGCGACGGCAAGGCGTGCTGGAAGGACACCCGGAAGTTCGTCCGGGACAACGGCTGGCCCCTGGCCAACACCGTCATCCGCCACTACCGCCTCCACACCGACGCGGCCGCCCGCGGTGAAGTCGTCACCCAGTACAAGAGGAGCCGGATCGGGCAGGAGTGCCTGCAGGACTTCACCGACCTCGCCCTGGAGATGCAGCTGATCGTCGCCAGGATCCAGCGCAACGGCTGGATCCCCGTCCAGGCCAACAGCGAGCAGGCCGGCATCGAGGTGTCCGCCTGATGAGCAGCTCCCGCCGCGTCGCCATGAGCACCCTGGTGGGGGGAACGGCCAAGGCCAAGGTGGAAGCCGAAGGTGCGGACTCCGGCGACCAGCAGACGGGCCGCCTGATCTACGTCAAGACCGACCGGCTGCTCCCGAACCCGCACAACCCCCGCGACGCCATCGGCGACCTCGAGGACCTCAAGTCGATCGCCGAGATCCAGCGGCAGAGCCTCCTCATCGTCACCAGGGCCGCCTACCTCAAGCTCTACCCCGCCGAGAGCGAGGCCTTGCGCGGCATCGACTACGTCGTCGTCAACGGCTGCCGCCGCCACGCCGCAGCGGTCAAGTGGGGCCGCCCGCAGCTCGCCTGCGCGGTCAACGACACCGTGGCCAAGACCAAGGCGTCCCTCGCCCGCGCCGCGTACGACGAGAACGTCGAGCGCCGCGACTTCGACCCCATCGAAGACGCCAAGGCCGTCATGAAGGTTGTCGCCGAGTACCCGACCGCGAAGGAAGCTGCCGCGGCCGAGGGCTGGAGCGAGGGGTGGATCTCGCAGCGCAAGAGCCTGCTGCGCCTGCACCCCGAGGTCCAGGACCTCGTCCGCCTCCACAGCCACACCGGTGGCAAGGAGGGCATCGCGATCCGTTCCGCCCGCAAGCTCGCCGCCGTCAAGGGCATCGAGGCGATGAGCAGCGCCGAGCAGCTCGCCGAGCTGGAGCGGATCGAAGGCGAAGCCGCCGCGAAGAAGGGCGAAGCCGCCGCGCGCAAGGCCGCGCTGAAGCAGGACCAGCAGGGCGCAGCCGCCAACTCCCGCCCGCCCGCGTCCGGGCCCGCCCCGGGCGGAGAGGGGACGGGAGAATTTACCGCGGTAAATTCCGGGGCCCCGGCGCCCGCCCCTGCACCGGTACCCACCGCGAGTGAGGAACGCGGCGTGGTCCCGGGAGCGAGCGCAGCAGCGGCGGCGGCGGCGACGGCAGGCCCGGACACGCCCGCTGCGGGGCCCGCGGAATTTACCGCGGTAAATTCCGGCGGCCGCCCGGATCCCGCCGCGGGTGCCGGAGACGAGCCGGCCCCGGCGGCCGACACCCGCGAGAGCGCCCAGCGGCCCGGAGCAGCCCAGGAGTCCGGCCCGGAATTTACCGCGGTAAATTCCGGGGCCCCGGCCGACGGGTCCGCGGTGCCGGGACAGCGCGACGAGCCCCAGCCCACCAGCCCCGCGGAGGGTGTGGACTGGCACAACGTCGACGCCTTCGCGGAGGCCATCCTCAAGCGACTCAGCCACGAGGAGGCGTACAAGCTCGCTGACGCGATCGCCAGCCGCGTCCGCGAGGCGGTGAGCGCAAAGGCCTGACCGGCCGCCAGCAACCAGGGCCCCGTACCGCTTGCCCGGCGGTACGGGGCCCTGGCGCTTTCCGCGCGACGGGCTGGCCGCATATGCCATTCGAGAAGGTCTCGTGCTGATTGCCCGGGCTCTCTGTCCGGGTACGCAAGCCAGTGTCTACAATCGCCGCACCAGGCGGGACTGTGATCGTGCGGTTCCACTGGTCACGGCCCTGCGGGGCTGTGGAGGGGGCCTTCACCGACCAGCACGCCTCACCGTGCGCTGGCCGACCAGCACATCATCCGACCCCGGCCCGGTGTGCTTTCGGTCACGGATCGGCAGAGCCCAGCCACGATACGCCCACACACGCGGGTTGGTCGGGCAAACGCTGGCCCCCAGCAGCACGGCACGGCAATCTGATCACCAGAGCCCGACGGATACCGGCACCGCCGACGCTCTGTAGCGCCCCCCTCCCGAGCCGGACGAGCGGAGACACGCCATGCCCGCCTCTGCGCCGCACGCGTTCGGCGATGAGCACGCCGCACCCGTCGCCGACGTCATCGATTTCGCTTCCCGCCGCGCCGCCCAGCGCCGCCAGGAGCCATGCGCCCCGCTGGCTGCGGGACGGCCTACGGACGAGGAGATCGCCGCCGCCGAGGCCTGGCAGGCAGCGCTGGCGAAGCACGGGGCGAGCCTGGACGACCCGGTGGTGCGCGCTGCGCTGGCCGGCGTCGCCGACTTGATGGAGCGCATGGTGATCGGTGCTCGCAGGCTGCGGGAGTCCGGGGCGGACGAGGGCCTGGACGAGGTCGGCGCGAGGCTGATGGCGAACCTGGTCGCGGACCTGCGCGGTACTGCGGCGACGGTGGACGCGCTGCGGGAGACCGCGGAGGAGTGCTGAGCGCAGGCCCGCCAGCGGCAGCGGCGGGCGGGCGGGTTGCGGCGGGTTCCGCACCGCGCGCGGTAACGGCGGGGTAACAACTGTAGCGAGACGGTCCGGTGTTGCGTCTGGTACCTGACTGTCTGTGCTGCTGCGTGCCATGATGTGGGCCACCCCATCCACTTCAGCTCCGGGCGCGCTCCCTGTGCACCACCCTGTGCGCCCCCTGGGCGCCGAGGGCAAGCGGGAAGCAGATGAGCGCGCGCACGTACGGGATCCTCCAAGTCCTCTCCGCTGAAGCGGGCCTGACCGATGGTGCGCTGCGCAGACGGCAGAGCGAACTGCCCGACCGGCGCCCGACGCGCACCGGCGGTGCCTCCCCGTACGACCTGGGCCTGTACTCCCTCGCCCAGGACCACGAGCAGGAGCTCACCGAGTACATCGAGCACCACGGCGGCGCCGGTGCGATGGGGCAGATCGGCAACGTGTACACGAAGGCGGTCGAGATCGCCGACCGTGCCGGTGGCGAGGCCGCCTTCGAACTGCAGGTGCTCCAGGTCGTCGAGGAGCTCAAGGCGGCGCTGGCCACCGGGGCGGGGGTGCGGGCTGTGGCCGCGGTGTCCTGCCCCGGCTGCGAGTGCTGGAGCCTGGTCCCCGCCCGCGGTCCGCTCGGCGGCTGGCGGGCCGCCTGCGCGAACCTGCACTGCGCGGAGGACGACTCCTACCGCACCTGGAGCCTGCGCCGCATCGCCGAGCACCACGTCCGCAGCGCCGCCCGGGCGGCCTGAGCCCGGGCCCGGCCGGCCGCGTCAGGGCAGCCGGCCGCCCACCCCCGATCCCGTCGACCTGCCACCCAGCGAACCCTCACCGGCCGGTCCCCTTGCCGCGCCGGACCTGCCGACAGGACCCGCACATGAAAGCTCGTCAGCCGGCCGACAGCGCCGTCGGCCCCCGCAGTCCTTCCCCGAAACCGGTCGCCTCCCCGGCCGCCCCGGGCGAGGTCGACCAGCAGCCCCCGCGGGACCTGGTCACCTGGGCCCAGTTCGCCGAGGAGATGAAGCGCACGCCGTACCCGGTCGACCGCCGGGCGCTGCAGCGGCACTTCGAGCGGGCGGGCAAGAGGGCGTGGATGGTGCCGGGCCAGCGCGGCTGGCTGGTCTCCCGCTCGGACGCGCTCGAGGTCCATCGCGATTTCGTGCTCTCCCGGCAGCAGGCCGTCGTGGCCTGACGGCCCGTCCGGCCGCCGCGTGCTTTCTCTCGGCGGCCGGGGGCCGTATCAGCGCAGGGCCCGTTCCGTTTCGGCGGGGCGGGCCCTTTCGCATGCCCAGACCCACTTAACGTATTGCATCTGCAATACGTTGGGTTCTATGGTGGAACCCGTACCCCACCGGCCCGCAGCCGGGCCCCCGGGTGCCCCTGCGCCCCGGGCCGGACAGCACATCCCCCTTGAGCCCGGTCGGGCGCGCGGTGAAGACCACCCGTGCGCCCGACCGGCACCAGCCCCGCAGAACAGGAGCCCGGACATGACCACCCCCGACCCCGTCCCCGTCCCGCCGCCGATCGCCCTCGCGGACCTGGCCGCCGAACTCGGCACCACCCCCATCGACCTCGCCGCCCGCGTCACCGCCCTCATCCACCAGCACGGCCGCACCGCGGTCATCCACACCCCCGGCACCACCAACCGGCGCACCCTGCTGCAGCCCGGCGCCGCGGACCTCCTGCGCTCCACCGCGCACGACGACCCCCGCCCCGCCCGTGCCTGAGCCGCACCCGGCCGGTCCGGACGGCCCCGCCGTCGACGAGCCCGCGGTGCCTGCCGGGGCCGGCGCCGCCGCGGAGGGCACCGCGGCAGACGGGGCCGGGGCAGACGGGGCCGACACGGCAGGGTCGCCCGGCCCGCTGCGTTTCTACGTCGAACTCCCGCCCGGGCTCGAGCTGCTGAACGCCAACCAGCGTCTGCACCGGATGCAGAAGGCCAAGCTGATCAGCGCCCTGCGCGAGGCCGCCCGCGTCGCTGCCGGGGTCGCCTGCGTCCCCGCGCTCCAGCGCGCCCACGTCTTCTACATCGTCCGCCCCGACGGCCCGCGCCGCCGCCGCGACCCCGGCAACTGGGCCCCGGCGGCCAAGGCGGCCGTGGACGGGCTCATCGACGCCGGAGTGCTGCCCGACGACAACTCCACCCGCCTCCTGGGCCCCGACCCCCGCCTCGGCGCCCCCACCCCCGGCACCCAGCTCGTCCTCGTCATCACCGACCTCACCCGCGTCCCCGCCCCCTACCTGAACGCCTTCGACCCCACCCGCCAACTCACCCCGAACGGACACCGGTCATGACCACCACCTCCTCCGCCGCCATCACCCTCCACGCGGAGACCCTCTACACCCGCACCCGCCCCATCCCCGGCACCCACCTCGTGTGGACCGGCCCCTACGACGGCACCACCCCCGTCCTCCACCTGCGCGGCTACCGCTACCTTGCCCGCGACCTCTTCTTCCAGGAGCACCACGGCCGCCAGCCGGTCGGCGGCGTCACCACCTCCTGCGACGACACCCGCTGCGTCGCCCCCCACCACCTCCTCGACCTCGGCCTGCGCAACGCGGCCGCCGTCGACCCCGTCCTCGCCTACCTCATGCTCGGCCTCGGCGTCCCCTCCAGCCGCAAGTCCACCGATCCGCGACAGCGCCTCCTGGACGAGGAGATCCCCACCGGTACCGTCCGCGACTGGGACCCCGCCAAGGGCGAGATCACCCCCGAACAGGCCTCCCTCAACCGCCGCCGCCTCGAGGAATCCCTCTCCCCCGCCCGCCGCCGCGCCGCCTGACCTTCCATCACCCCACCCACGGGCCCGGCCGGAAGGCGACACCGCCCGCCGCAAGCCGCCGGCCCCGGCCACCGGAGCAGCCCCACCGGCCCGCCGCACCCACACCGCGGTGCCCCGGACCGCCACACCCCGCCTGCCGACCACGTCGAGGAGGAACCCGTGCCCACCGCCCACGACAAGGCCGCCGTCATCGAGATGGCCGCATCCGGCGCCACCACCGCCGACATCGTCCGCGCCCTGCCCCTCGGCAGGGACACCGTCCGCCGGATCCGCAACACCACCGGCCACCCGGCCGCCCCCGCCCGCACGCAACCGCTCACCCTCGAAGAGGCATGGAAAGCCCGCACCCGCCCGGTCGACAACGGCCACCTGGAATGGACCGGCAGCTGCCACCACAGCGGCACCCCCGTGATGCGCTACTCCGGCGAGAGGTACACCGCCGCCCGCATCGCCTACCGCATCGAACACGGCACCGACCCGGTCGGCCGCGCTGTCCCCGCCTGCGGCAGAGCGCACTGCGTCGCACCGGCCCACCTCGCCGACAGCGCCGCCGGGCGGCCTCAGGCCAGCCCCGGGGCCCGGTACGCCACCGTCGAGGAGAAGCTCGCCGCCCTGACCCGGCCGCTCGAGGGCGACCACACCCAGTGGACCGGGCCCGTCAAGAGCGACGGCACCCTGATGCTGCCCTGGCGAGGCCGCTGCCTGATGCCGCCCCGCCTCGTCTTCGCCGCCCACTACGGCCGCGAACCCCAAGGACACGTCACCGTCGCCTGCGGCATCCCGCACTGCCTGACCGGCAGCCACCTCGACGACGCCCTCACCCGCGCCGCGCACCGCGCCGCCTACGCCGCGCTCGGCCTCTGACCCGTACCACCGCCAGCCACCCGCCGCCGTCCGGCTGCTGCGCCGCGCACCGCCAGCCCGCTCGGCACCGGTTCGCCCGGCGCGGGCCCGCCCGAAGGGCGCCACCGTGACCACCACCCGTCCCGCCCCGCCCACCGCCCGGGCCCAGCCCGCCCCTGCCGCCTCCGCCGCGCCCGCGCGCCGTCTCGGCGCCCCGGCCCCGCGCAGCGCCCGTTGCGGGCAGTGGCTGCCCGCCGACGGCCGCCACTGCCATCTGCCCGCCCGCCTCTACCCCGCGGGCTGGCTCTGCACCGGCCACAGCCCCGCCGCCCAAGCCGGCGCGGACGAGCCGCCCACCAGCCTTCTGGAGCCACGCCGATGACCGCCACCACCCTCCATCTCCCGCACGCCGCCGCGACCCCGGTCACCGTCGACGCCGACACCGTGGCGCCCGGCATCCTCGTCCACCGCTGGCCCGACCCGACCCACCCCTGGCGCATCGTCCACCACAGCGGCCTCGTCATCGGCCACGCCCCCAGCGAGGCCGCCGCCCGCCGCGGTGCCGCACTCATCGCGCCTCTGGCGGACTGGACCCGCAGCCCCGCCGAACTCGCCACCGTCACCGGCCTCGACCAGGTCGAGGTCCAGGAACTGCTGCGGCGTGCCGGGTGCCGCATCGCCACCTCAACCGGCTGACACCACGAGGCGGCCGGGCGCGGCGGGGTAAGCCACTAACCCTTAACGTATTGCAGATGCAATACGTTAAGGGTTAGTGTTCTCCCACGGCCTTTCCGCGGCCGCTGACACCACCAGGCGACCGCCGAGGAGCACCCATGAACCTCACCCACATCCGCACCGAGAACGGCGTCCCGACCCTGATCACCAGCCAGGAAGCCATCGACGAAGTGAACTCCGCCAGCAACGGTCCCCTGCGCAAGGACGTCCCCAGCATGTCCACCTCCCGCCACGGTGCGACCCTCCACTACCGCGACAGCCGGGGCACCGTCGACATCCGCCCGGCCACCCCGGAGGAGATCGAGACGCTGACCGCCAAGCAGGCTGAGGAGCAACCGGAGACCACCACCGACGGCCGCCGCATCATCACCGTCAAGGGCAAGCGCTACGTCGTCTCGGACGTGCGATACAGCCAGACCGCCACCTCCCCGGCGTGCGTCGATTACTGGTCCGAGCGCAACGGCCGAGCCTTCGGGCCCACGCGGTGGGCGGGCACCGAGCACGCGCACAAGACCGGGACCGTCGCTGCTGCGATCTGGGCGGAGGTGACTCGATGGCCGACGACCCGTGGCTGACCGGCCTGCCCGTCGCGGCCCCGGCCAGTTCCGGGGCCGCGGGGCCCGGCGATCCCGAACCCTGCTGGCGCTGTGACCACACCCCGGCCACCACCCGCTGCCGGATCTGCCAGCGCCCGCTGTGCACCGACTGCCGCATCGACCACTACCACGAGGGCTGGGAGTAGCTCCCTGCCACCTGGAGCGCCAGCTCCTCACCGCCTACACGCCGCACACCACCGCCGCCTAGGAGCGCCCGATGGACCGTCCGCTCACGTCCGCCGAGTTGAACGCCATGTTCGACGCCACCGACAACGCCGCTCTCGCCCGCGAGGAAGCCGAACTCCGACGCGAGGAGCGTGCCACCAAGTGCCCAGGGGTCGGCGAGTACGGCCACGGCCTCACCGGCCGGATCGTCCACTGGGGCTGCTGCGGCGACGGACCCGCCATCTCCTAACCCCACCGACCGCCTGGGGCGGTGCTGCCCCGTGCCGCCGCCCCAGGCCACCAACCACCCGAGGAGCCCGCGTTGATCGTCTGCCCGCACCCCGACTGCGACGACCCCGGCATGAACGACTTCGAAGTCGAGACCCTGTACGGCCTCACCGGGCCCCGCATGTACGTGACCTGCCCGAACGAGCACCGCTTCGAGGTCGGCGTCTTCCCCGGCAACCTCGCGCAGGACCAGCCCGCCGCCTGACGGCCACCACCCCCGGAGACCCGCGATGACCGACACCCAGCCCGCCCCGACCCCCGACATCGACGCCATCCAGGCCCGCCACGACAACGCCACCTCCGGCACCTGGTACCTCCAGCCCCGCTACGGCCCGGACTTCGTCGCCGCCGAATCCTCCGGCTACGAGCACGGCATCGGCACCCTCGACTTCGGCGTGGGCGACCAGGCCGATGCCGACCGCGAGTTCGTCCTCAACGCCCACACCGACATGGGCAAGCTGATCGCCCGCATCCGGGACCTGGAAGCCGAACACGACCGGCTGCAAGCCCAGCTCGCCGACCGTGCCGCCGAGAACCGGCAGATCCGCACCGAAGCCGCCCACGCCGCCCGACTCCTCCAAACCGACCCCGACGGCGCCCGCCACATCCTCACCCACCTCGCCCCCGCCCCGGTCCGCGGCGACCGCTGACACACCACCACACACCCGCCAGGCCACGCCCACCACCCGCCACATACCCCACGGAGTATCCAATGACCACCCGCCACGTCGTCATGTGGTCCGGCGGCATCACCAGCTGGGCCACCGCCCGCCACGTCATCAACCAGCACGGCACGGCCAGCACCACCCTCCTGTTCGCCGACACCCACGCCGAAGACGACGACCTCCACCGCTTCAACCACGAGGCCAGCACCCAGCTCGGCGTACCGCTCACCGTCGTCACCGACCCCCGCAAGCGCGACCCCTGGCAGGTGTTCGAGGACAAGAGCTGGGTCGGCAACACCCGCATCGCCCAGTGCTCCCACGCCCTCAAGCAAGACCCCTGCCGCGCCTGGCTGGCCGACAACACCGACCCTGCCGACACCGTCCTGTACGTCGGCATCGACTGGACCGAGACCCACCGCCTGCCCGCCATCACCAACGGCTGGCACCCCTGGACCGTCCAGGCCCCACTCACCCGGCCGCCCTACCTCGACAAGCAGGCCCTGCTCGCCGAACTGGAGGCGCTCGGCATCCGCCGGCCCCGCCTCTACCGTCTCGGCTTCGAGCACAACAACTGCGGCGGCGCCTGCGTCAAGGGCGGCCAGGCCCAGTGGCTGCGCCTGCGCGAGGTCTTCCCCGACCGGTACGCCAAGGCCGAGGCGTTCGAGGAGCGGATGCGCGCCAAGCTCGGCAAGGACGTCAGCATCCTGCGCGACCGCACCGGCGGCACCACCAAGCCCCTGACCCTCGCCGAGCTCCGGCGCCGCGCCGAAACCGCCCGCCACACCCAGCCCTCGCTGCTCGACTTCGACGACTGGGGCGGCTGCGGCTGCTTCACCGACGCCGCCTGACACCCTCCCGCGGCCGCGCACCCCACGCGGCCGCACCACCACCGACACCCGCCAGGAGCCCCGCCATGGACACCGCCCCCGGCCCCCTCGACATCGACCCCGTCGCCATCAACCTCGTCCTCCACGGCCACCACCCCCTCCCCGCCCTCACCCGCGACGAACAGCACTACGCCGCCCAACTCCTTCGCGACACCGGCATCACCTGCACCGCTATCGCCCGCCGCCTCGGCGTCGCCCCCACCACCATCCGCCAATGGACCCACCCCGGCCCCCGACAGCCCCGCCACCCGCAGCCCTGCCCGTCCCGTGCCGCCTACCGCCGCCACCTCGCCGCCGGCGAAACCTGCCCCGCCTGCCGAGCCGCGAACGCCGCCGCCGACCAGCGCTACCGCCACACCGGCACCACCCTCGCCACCGCCGCCTGACCACACCAGACCAGGAGACCACCATGGCCACCTTCGCCCCCGAGGCACAGCGCCACTACGACGAGCTGACACACGTCCTCCAGAACGCGCTCCCCACCGATCCCGCCGACGACGCGATCGGCCTCCTCGACGCCCTGTTGTCCGCGCACTGGGAGCAGACCCGCGACGAGGCGCTCGCCGAGGCCCGGGCCCGGGTCGAGAAGCTGTCGACCGCGAACGACGGCCAGCTCATCGCCGCTACCCGCGAGCAGATCCTCAACGCCATCACCCGCACCGGCCAGAAGGGCTGAGACATGACCACCAGCGCCGAGTGGGTGCGCGCCACCTACCACGTCCCCGCCAAGCGCGGCGGACGCGTCGCCTACGCCGGCGACCCTGCCAAGGGACGCCAGTACGGCACCATCACCAGCTTCCGCGGGCCGTACGTCCGCATCCGCCTCGACGGCGAGAAGCACGCCCTGCCGTTCCACCCGACCTGGGAGCTGGAGTACCTACCCCGCTGGACCTCCCGGCCCCTGACCGCCGACAACCTGTGGACGGTGCTCCAGGAGACCGACGACCGCGGCCTGTACTTCGCGAAGCCGCACTACGCCCCGGCCCCGGCCGACGCGACGATGCCGCTGTCCACGGTGATCGACGGGCTGACGATCCAGCAGCACCGCGGCGGCGAGCGGACGGTGGCGTACTTCGGCGACCGGCTCGTGCTGGACATGTGCGACGTCTGGTCGATCGAGCGGGCCCCGGCGGCCGCCCGGTGAGCGCGCCCGAGCAGCAGGCCGACCGGTCCGCACTCGCCGCCCGCGCGAAGGCCGCCGCCAACCTCACCCGACGCCCCGACCTGCGCGACGCCGGACCGCCCCACAGCAGCGTTCTGTGCCTCGCCGAGGACTGGCTCTGCCGCTACCCGGCCGACGACGGCCACCCCGTCCACGTCCCCTACGTCGAAGGCGAGTACCTGCGATGAGCACCCAGCCCGAGCAGCAGGCCACCGACCCGCGCAAGCCCGCCTGGGACGCCGTCTTCGCCTACATCCGCACCCTGCCCCGCGAGAGCCACCGGCCCGACGTGGTCGAGCGCAACGCCATGATCTGGCGGGGCGTCAACGCCGCGCTCGTTGCCCTCGGCTACCCGGGCGAGTACGAGCAGGCCGCGCCCGAGCAGCCCGAACTCCACCAGCGGCTGGCCGACGCGCTACAGGGCATGGACGCCATGACGTGGCTCGGGACCAGAACGGGCATTCGCGACCACGACGAGCGCATCACCCAGCGCGAGTTGGCAGCCCGCCTTACCGCCGCGCTGCAGCCCGAGCTGGCCGAGCTGGCCGCCCTCCGCGGGCAGCTCGCCCTCCACCGCGACGCCCTGCAACGCGCCGAGGCACTCAGGCGCTCCACGCTCGCCGCCGCCACCCGGGCCGAGTCCGACGCCAACCAGCTCCGCGAACAGCTCACCGCCGCCCAGGACGAGAACGCCCGGCTCCGCGGCGACCTGGCCGTGGCCGAAAGCGCACGGGACGCCACAGCCGACGCCGCACACCAAGCCCTCTACCACCACGGCAACCTCGGCCCCTGCCCGTACCCGAACACCTGCCCCGCGTTCCAGTGCGGCCCGGCATGCAGCGAGCAGCACACCTACGACGGCTGCTGCCAGCTCAGCCCCGCCCCGGCCGCAGAGTGCCCGCTCCCGTCGGCCACCTGCGTCCAGCGCCAGTGCGCCAAGGCCGCCGCCCGGCCGACCACCTGACCACCCGGCCGCCCCACCCGGGGCGGCCCAACCACCCGGAGCACACCGTGACCAACCCGACCCGCGTCTTCACCCTCCAGCGCGACCACGACATCACCGGCATCAGCGGCACCGGCACCGTCGCCCACGGCGTCCAGTGGCCCGACGGCACCGTCACCCTCCGCTGGACCGGCCCCCGACCCTCCACCGTCCACTGGAACAGCATCGACGACGTCATCGCCATCAACGGCCACGGCGGCGCGACCCGCATCATCTGGGCCGTCGAACCGATCATGACCGTCCCCGACGGCCTCGACACCAACCCCAACGCCACCAGTGGCTACACCGACGGCTGCCCCCGCTGCCCCGACGGCCACCGCCCCTCCGCGTCCGGCACCTGGGGCGCCCACGTCCTCCAGCCCAGGCCCGACGCGGCGCCCGGCTCCTACCCGATGACCATCGTCGTCCAGCGTCCGGCCGGTGAGCACGTCTCCGACGCCGACGCCGCGTGGGTCCGCGCCCGCCTCAACCAGTTCTGACCGTCCGCCCGTCCCCGGCCGCCGGCCCGCGCGGCGGCCCCCACCCCGGAGCCCGACATGCAGCAGCCCACCGTCCGCAGCCACCTGTGTACCGGCCCGTCGTGCTGGACCTGCGGCGAACCCGACCAGATCCGACACCTCCGCCAACACCACGTCATGCCCGCCCTCGCCGCGCTCCGCCGAGAGCGCCCCGACGCCGACCACCACACCCTCGCCCAGACCGCGGTGCGCGCCATCCGGCCCACTCTGATGCGCGGGCTGGAAGCCGACAACCTGCTGCGTGAAGTCCTCGCCCACGCCGACGGTAAGTGGTCGCCGCCCGGCGGGCTCGCCGAGATCGCCGGGCACATCCGCGCCCACCTGGAGGCCGCCGAGTGAGCGCCGTCGACTACGTCCTCGCCGCCCTGACCGCCGCCGTGTCCCTCGCGCTCACCCTCATCCTCTGCCGCGGCGCCGCCCTCGGCGACCACGAACCCGATCTCGCCATCCCCGAGGAGCCGCAGTCGTGACCCCCGAACAGACCCTCGCCGCCGCCGAGCACCTTCTCAGCCCCTACATGCCGATCGACGACGGCCGCCTGGCCGAGGCCCTCGCCGAGTGGTTGAAGGCCGCTGCCGCCCGCGAACGCGCCAACGAGATGGCCGCCGCCCGCGTCTACACCACCCCCGCCGAGCAGACTGCCTGGCTCGACGACCACCGCGACCACCACGCCCTCGCTGTCGCCCACCAGATCCTCGGAGACCAGCCGTGACCGCTCTGACCGTCCTCGGTGTCCTCCTCGCCCACCTCGCGGGCGACTACCTGCTGCAGTCCGACTGGATGGCCGCCGAGAAGACGAAGCGCTGGTGGCCAGCCTGGGCTCACGCCCTCACCTACGGCCTGCCCTACGTCACTGTCACCCGTTCCGTCCCGGCGCTCGCGGTCATCGTGGTGTTGCCCGACGCTGAAAATCCCCATGAAGCGGGCGTTCACGATGCCGACGTCGTGAGGTGAGAACACCCCGCCGGGAGGGGTTCCGGCGGGGTGTTCGTCGCGAAGTGTCGTCGTTCGTCGGCAAGGTGCCGGTCGGTCAGTCGATCACCTCGCTGACCGCTGAGCGGGCCGATGCCTCGTCGACGAGGCTCTTGCCGGCCGCGAACGCGGCGACGAGCGACTGGAGCGACAGGTTGTTGACCGCCCGCGGGAAGCCGCGCGAGGTGGTGTGGATCAAGGAGACGGCGTCCTCGGTGAACAGCTGGTCCGGGCGCCCGACGAGCTTCAGGTGATGGGAGATGGAGCTGGCCGTCTCGCTGGAGGTCATCCCAGGCATCGTGTAACGGAGGGCAGTGCGTTGTTCGAGAGCGGCCAGGACCGCGAGCTTCATGGTCCGGCGGAGGGTCGGCTGGCCGACCAGCAGGCAGGACAGGGGCGACTCCTGGTCCATGCCGTGGTTGGTGAGCATCCTCACCGCCTCCAGGGCCTCGTAGGCCAGCAGGTGGGCCTCGTCCAGGACGAGGACCGGGGTGCGTCCGCGCTCCTCGCGTTCGGACATCAGGGCCTTGGTGGCCTGGACCATCAGGCGCGAGCCGAGGTGGGCGGGGGTCTGGCCGAAGGCGTTGACGATCTCCTCGTGGATGCCGCGGACGCCGATCATCGGGTTCGGCAGGTAGATGATCGTGAACTTCGACGGGTCGAGGCCGGCCAGCGCGGTGCGGACGGAGACGGTCTTGCCGGCGCCGACCTCGCCGGTCACCACGCCGATGGACCGCTCGGTGACGCACCAGCTGATGCGGGCGACCGCCTCGTTGTGGGAGGCGTGCCGATGGAGCATGCCGGGGGCAAGGTCGCGGCCGAACGGGGTCTTGCTGAAGCCGTAGTGGGCCTGCAGTTTCTCGATCACGCTGATCCTCAGTGGATGAAGTGGCTGGTCAAGGGGCTATTCGGGGTCGGCCGCGAGGTCGATGACCGGCGGGGCGGTCGCCCAGCCGAACGCGGCGTAGTTGACCTTGTCGGCGAGTTCGGCCGAGTGCCGGGTGTCGATCAGGCCGAGGTAGTCGATGCCGGTGGTCGGCTTCGGCTCCTCCGCGGGGACCTCGGGGCGGGCCTTGGGGTGGGAGTGGCGGCTGATCTGGAACGGCAGCGCGGTGCCCGCGTCCAGGCCCTCGGAGCGCACCCGCAGGAAGGTCAGGTCGAACGGGTCGAAGACCAGCTCGATGCGGCGCCCGACCAGGACCGGGTCGACCTGGTAGCGGTTGCCGTGCAGCGAGACCAGGCCGGTCTTGGAGACGGTGCGGTGCTCGGACCAGCGGAAGGCTTCCGCGAGGTCGGCCGGGGCCGGGACCGGGAACGGGGCGCCGGCCATCCACCGGGCGAGGGGGGCCATGGCGGTCTCGGAGTGGACGCGGCGGTGGTAGACGTTCTCGACCCAGGCCGTGAACAGGCGGTTCATCTCCGCCAGGTCCCGCAGCTCGCGGCCTGGCTCGCCGTCGCCGGAGGCGATCTCGACGGTGAACTCGCCGTTGACGGTGCGGAAGAACCGTTCGATCTTGCCCCGGCCCTGCGGTCGTCCCGGCGCGGAGTGCACCAGCTTGATCCCGAGCTTCGCGCATGCCTTGAGCAGCCAGGAGTCCACGAACGCCGAGCCGTTGTCGACGTAGACGTACTCGGGGACGCCGCGCGCGGCCAGCGCCGGACGAAGCGCCGCGGCCAGGCGGACGGTGTCCTCCGCGAAGCCCCAGCGGTGCCCGACGACGGCCCGGGAGTGGTCGTCGACGAACGCGAACAGGTAGGTCTTGCGGCCGCCGATCCTGGGCCCGTGCAGGGCGTCGCCGGTCCAGATCTCGTTCGGCCGGTCGGCCTCGAACCGGCCGAAGACGGCCGGCTCCTTCGGGGCCTTCAGGCTGGTCAGGCCCTCGCGGACGAACATCCGCTGGATCGTGCGCTCGTCCGGCGCCCAGCCGTGCTGGGCCGACAGGATCCGGCGGATCTGCGCGGCCGACCGGGACGGGTTCTCCTTCTTCAAGGCCCGGGCGACCTCGAACACCTCGGGCGGGGTGCGGGGCTGGGACTGGCGGGTGGAGGGGACCAGGGCGTCGAAGCCGCCCCGGCGCCACTCCGATATCCACCGGTCCAGCGTCCAGCGGGTGATCCAGACGGTCCGTCCCTCGGGGTCGGTGTGCGGGACGCCGGCGAGAGCGCGCACCAGCGCGCCGCGCTGGCGGCCGGTCAGGGTCGGATCGGCTGCCTCCCGGATCAGCATGTAGCGGAACAGGCCGATCTGCATCGCCCGTTCCGCGCGTGTTGCCTGGTCAGTGTCGGTGTTCGTCAACGCGCGCTTCCTGATGGGTCATCACATGACAGGTCCTGCGAAGGCTCGCAGGACCCGCCGCTCGAACATCAGGGGCGGCTCGTGTTGATCGTTGATCAAGGACGGGAAGGGGCCAGCAGCCTCCCGCCGGTGACCGCGCAGGCCAGCCACCAGGGCGACACCTCGCCGACGTCCGGCCAGCGCGAGGCGACCGCCGAACGCGCCCCGAACACCGCCGCGACCGCGTCCGCGAACGGCGTCGCCGCGGCCGCCGGCGGCACCGGATCGAGGCCGGTGTCCACCAGCAGCACCGTGAAGGCGACCCGGACCTCCTCGGCCTGGCCGGCGAAGCGCCGCAACCAGCCGCGGACCGTCTCCACCGGCCGCCCGATCACCTGGGCGATCACCCTCGCCCCGGCCCCGGCCGCCTTCGCCGCCAGCGCGGCCCCGATCACCTCCGCCAGATCCGCCCTCCTGACCAGCACGAACACCGGAAGAAGGACATGCGAGACGCCGCAGCCCACGCACCGAGTCCGCCTCGGCCGCACCTCCACCCGCCCCGACCCGGTCCGCAGGACCCGTGACCGGGCCCACCCCCAAGGAGCCAGCAAATCCCCGCAATCCGGGCACGCCAACTCAGAGTTGGCAAGTCGCCCCTCGACCTCAACCGCGTTCGCCCCTACCGTGAGCACAGCGCCTCCGCGCGCTACACGGCCCTCCCGGGCGACTCCGCCAAAAGACAACCGGGAGGGCCTTCGCATGCCCTTCGTCGGCAAGGTGCCGCCCCAAACGAACCTGGGGCCCTCCCGGACATGCTCCGAATCTGATCGGCGCACATCATGCCCCCAAACCGCCGCTCTCGTCGGCATCTTGAGAGTCGTTCAACAACCGGGAAGGCCAAGTTCTACGCCCTCACGGACTTCGGCATGAACGGCGCCTACGCCCTCGACCAGGCATGGCACCACGGCTGGGAGACCTTCGCCGCCGCCATCGCCGCCGGCGGCGCCCGCTGACCACCCCTCACCCCGGCCCGGGACCCACCAGCCCCGGGCCCACCCCCAGAAAGGCACAGCCCACCATGACCCGCATCGACCGCCCCCGTGCCGAGGAGACGCTCACCCCCTCCCGGCCCGGCCTCGTGCCCAGCTCGGTCAGCGGCCCCACCGCCTACTGGCCCGACGGCCTCACCACCTACACCCTGCGCTTCCGCGGCGGCCACACCACCTGGGTGATCGCCGACGAGGCCGACACCATCCTCGCCACCGTCAACGACCTCCACAGCGGCACCGAGGTCGACAAAGGCGCGCTCCAGCACCGGCTGCGCGACGTCAGGCGCCTGATGACCCGCCTGACCGCGATCGAGGAAGAGCTGGTGCTCTACGCCCGCGAGGCCGGACCGGACGGCGAGGCCCGCCTGTCCTGGCGCGAGATCGGCGAGGAACTCGGCACCCACTTCACCACCGTCCGCGAGCGCCACAAGCGCGTCGCCTCCGGCCAGGGCTCCCACTACCGCACCTGGCTGGTCCAGCACACCCCCCGCGAGCAGATGTACCCGACCGCCGACGGACAGCCCGCAGTCCCGCCGAAGGCCTCCGACGTGGCCCCGGAGACCGAGCTGCCCGCCGCCGCGCACGACACCAACGTCTACGACTTCCCCGGCCGCGAGGACATGGTCATCGCCCGCTGCACCTGCGGGTGGAACGGCACCCCGACCGCCAACACGGTCACCGCCGGCCTCGACGGCAAGGCCCACCGCGACGGCGCCGACTCCTGATCCAGCCCGTCCGCGCCCCGACCAGGAAGGAACCTCATGCCCAGCACCCGCCAGCCCGACCCGTTCGAGGAGATGCGCACCGCCGCAGCCATCGTCCTCATGGGCCTCGACCGGCTGCGCGCCGCCGCCACCGACAGCGCCGACCTCGCCCCGCACGCCGAGGCCCTGCGCCTGATCCACGACCACGCCGACCGCGACCGCAGCATCCTGGGCGCCCTCGGCGAGCTGCTCGGCACCCTCGCCACCTCGCTCACCGAGTCCGAGCTGGACGACGTGCAGACCGCCAGCGAATACCTTGACGACGCCGCCGGCACCGTCGAGGGCACTGCAGCCAAGCACGTCGACCGAGCCCGCACCCTGATCGCCCCGCACCTGCCCTGACCCCCACCGCAGCGCCCGGCCGCCACCACGCGGCGGGCGCTGCGGCAACCAGCCCTCCCGCAACCCCGGGACGCGGGGAAGAAGTCCGGGCCGCCTCACCCGCCCCGCAGTTCCGGGACTACGCAGTCCCGGAACCCCTCGCCGACGAACGGACACACCGATGACCATCACCGCGCCGACCGCCCACATCACCTACCAGCACGAGAACCTCACCCCCGCCACCGTCACCAACCCGCGCAAGGAGACCTTCGGCTGGCGCTGCTCCGCCCAGGGCTGCCGCGTCGGCATGGACTACTACACTGACAAACGGGCCTCCCTCAAGGACGCCGCCGACCACGAGCAGCGCCAGGCCCTCGCCCTCTTCCCCACCGGCACCCTCATCACCGCCATCGGCCCGGCCGGCTCCGGCAAGTCCCGCTTCGCCGCCACCTTCCCCCGCCCCTGGGTGATCAGCCTCGACACCCTGCGCGAGCAGATCTCCGACGACGCCGGCGACCAGGCCAGCACGGCCGAGGCCGTCCAGCTCCAGGACCTGCTGCTCGACGCCCGGCTGCGCCGCGGCCTGACTATCCTGCTGGACAGCACGAACTGTGAGGCCGCGATCAGGGCCCGCCTGATCGAGCGCGCCCACCGGTACGGCCGGAGCGTGGTGGCCGTCGTCTTCTCGACCCCGCTGGAGACCTGCGAGGCCCGCAATGCCCGGCGCGAGGGCAGCCGCCGTGTCCCCCTCGACGTCCTGCGCTGGCAGCACCAGCAGACGCAGCTGGCCATCCCCCGGCTCCGCGACGAGGGCTTCACCGACGTGCGGATTGCCGGACCGCACCCGTCCTGACGCACACCATCGCCCCCGGCATCACGGCATTGCGCAGTCCCGGAACAGAAAGAGAGGACCCCATGACCACCAGCCAGCCGGCCATCTGGGTCGCGTGGAGCGGCAACGACAGCGGCGCCCCCAGCGCCCTCTACACCGACAAGGACACCGCCCAGCACCTGATCACGCAGTCCTACTGCGATCAGATGGACCTCGACCCCGACGACAACGACCTCACCTGGGAGACCACCGGCAGCGGCGACACCGAGCTGCTCGAACTCCTCGATGCCGGGGAGAGCACCGACATCCTCGTCAGCCCGTACCGGCTCCTCGGCCCCGTCACCACCGCGAAGCCGACCACCACCTTGCCCACGACGGTGACCGGCCCGTTCCCCACCCCGCAGGTCGCCTACGCCACCGCACCCGGCATCGAGGACGAGCGCCAGCACATCGTCTGGGCCACCCGCCGATTCGCCACCGCCCCGGCCAGCGAAAAGCGCGAGTTCCTGCTCCGCCGTGCGGCGATGTCCGACCGGGAGTCCCTCCGGATCGGCGACCGCGACCCCCGCGTGGAGACCGCCGCCCACCTCGCCGCCCTCAAGCTGACCGCGCACGACCAGGTCGTGACCGACAACCTCCGCGGCTACGTGCGCCAGCAGTACCAGGCCTGGCACCCCACCACCCGCTAGCGACGAAGTAGAGGAGAGACACCATGGCTTTGTTCGGCCGCAAGCTTCCGCCGACCCCGGAGGAGCAGTACGCCGCCCAGATGGCCCCGGCCCGCGCCGAGACCGCCCGGGACGCCTACGCCGCGCACGACGGGGAGGCCCGGGCGGCGCAGATGACTGTCGACGTCTACAGCCGTCCCGGCCGCTGGTACTCCGACCCCGAGCGGGCCGCCAAGGCCGCCAAGCAGCGGGACCAGCACACCGCCCAGGCCGCCGACCACCTGGCCGAGTACCGGCGCCAGGCGGCCCTGATCCCGCCGCCCGAGCCGGAGAAGAAGCCGGGCTTCATCACCCGCCGATTCCTCGGCCTCTAGACACCACCCGGCAACGGCCCAGTCCGCCATGCCCGGGACGACGCGGGGAGGGGGACCCAGTACCGGTCCTACCCGATCTCGGGACCCCGTGACTGCGCCAAAACAGTGGGGCCCCCGGCATAGCCAGGAGCCCCACTGCTGTCAGCTCATCAGGCCGCCGTAACCGCCATCTGCGTCAGCAGGAACCACAACCGGTCCGCCGAGCCCGGCGACCAGGACGGCCGCAGCTCCATCGTGGCCGGGTCCAGGTCACCTCTCCACTCCCGCACCCGCGACGGCAGGTCCCCACGGAACACCGTCGCGGGCCCGGTCCGCCCCGCGCCCGGCGTCGCCAGCTCGACCGGGCAGCCGAGCTTCTCCAGCCGCTCCAGGACACCTCGCCACGCCTCGCGGTCCCAGACCACCCTGCGGCGGCCGGACAGCGCCTTCTGCACCTTCTCCGCCCCCTCGGCGGGCTCCATGGCGCCCTCGGGTACACCGGCCGCACGCGGCCCGGCCAGGCGCACCAGCACATCCACCAGGCGCCTGCCCCGGCCGTCGACCGCGTGGACCCGGGCCGCCAGCGGCGGCCGGCGCCGCCCCGACTCCGTCAACGGCGCCTCCACCACGGTCACCCACACCAGCGCGCTCGCCTCGTCCGCCAGCAGCCCAGCCGCCCACCGCGCATGCCCTTCCCGGGCCCTGGCCAGCTCCTCCTGCCGCTCCCGCACCCGGGCGACCCGGTGGCACATCAGGCACAGGGGTTGGCCGTCCCGCTCGGTCAGCGGGTGCTGCGAGATGGCCCCGCACTCCTCGCAGCACCGCACCACCGCCGTACGCCGAGCCGCCGCCGACGCCAGCTGACCACCCGTCGCCTTCGTGGGCACCGACTCCGCGACCGCGTACAGGGCCACCTCGTCCCGCTTCCCCCGCCAGTCCCGGCACCGCACCCATGACCGCACCGGACCACCCGGCTCCCTCGGCAGATCCGCGTTCGCCAACTGGGTCCGCGACGCCAGCAACCCGCCCGGCACCGCACCCCACCAGCTGTACGACGCCTTCCAGCGCGCCTCCCCACCCTGCTGCCCACCTGCCTGCTGCCCCGTCATCCCGCCACCTCCACAGCGACCTGACGGCAACCCAGCGTTGCCGTCCTTGAACGGCGAGGGTAGACCCTGACGACCCATCATGCAACCATCACTAGGCCGCTGACCTGCTAAGTCTTAGTTTGCAAACCGCTCTCGCATGTCCTTCGCCGCCTCCAGGCCACGCCGCAGACCACCCCGCCACACATCACCCACCGTCGTCACCTGCGCTGCCAACCGCTCGTACTCCTCCAGCTCACCGCTGCGCCCCGGCACGATGCCCGGGTTGGCGTCCCGCCAGTCCCTGAGCGCCCCGATCGCCTTCGCCGACGTGTGCCAGCAGGCCCCGCGGACCTGGCGGGCCAGCGGGGCCGACAGCCGCAGCGGCACCGCCTCGGGATACGCCCCGCCCCTCGATCCCGGCCACCGCCCCGGGTCCAGCGCCTCCTCCGGCACCGTCGGCCACCGCCGCTCCCACCCGCGGGCCCGCAGCTCCTCCCGGATCCCGAGCACCGCCAACCGGTCGACGCTGTCGAGGAGTTCGCCCTCCTCGCGGAGCCGGGCCAGCTCGGTGCGCCACGCGGCGCGCATCGCCGCGGCATCCCGCCGGCTCAGCCCCTTCACGCTCCACCGCTCATCAGCCGCCAGCTCCTTCCTGTGCTCGCGCTGCCACTCCAGCTCGGCCTTCAGCAGCACCCTCGTGCCGAACGGCACTTTCGCCGTCACCGCGGCCGTTCCTCGCTTATCCATGCCGCACATGATGGCAGTTCCTAGGTTGCAAACTTGGGTGCGCCGCATCCGCCCGAAGTCGACGCGGGGAGGGGGTCCCGGGCGATCGGCGCGAAGCGCCCGCGTCCGAAGCGACCACCCGCCAATCCGCCTCCGCAGGCCAAGGCCGGCCCGCCTTGTCGGCCAGGCCGAGGACACTTCGATCGCCGCGTCGGCGCGCAGCGCCGACGATCAGTCCCATGCAACCCCACCCCCGGACCCCCGAGTTGACGATGCATCAGGAACGCGGGAGAAGGGAGGCGCAACGCGCCGACCCAGCGGTGCGGGGCGCGGCGCGCCCCGATACCCGCTCCGCGTTCCTGATGCATCGTCAACTCGGGGGTCCGGGGGTGGGGTTGCATGGGAC